>CALLZY010000046.1 GCA_937858715.1 uncultured Chitinophagaceae bacterium
GTTTGAGGAACTGCATACAGAGACATATAAGGCCATATTGCAAGGTGCAGGTACCGGACTCGCAGCTACAAAAGATGTCATTAACCTGATGCATGAATTAAAGAGCTTGTAATAAATTCTATAAAATAATAAAATGTCAAAAGTTGCATTGATTACCGGGGTTACCGGACAGGACGGAGCCTATCTGTCAGAATTGCTTTTAAACAAAGGCTATGAAGTACATGGCATTAAACGACGTTCATCGCTGATTAATACGCAGCGGGTGGATCACCTGTATAAGGACCTGCATGAGAAAGGGGTGAATTTCAAATTGCACCATGGCGACCTTTCTGATTCTACAAATATCATCCGTATCATCCAGGAAGTACAGCCGGACGAGATTTACAATCTCGGGGCCATGAGCCATGTGAAGGTGAGTTTTGAAGAACCCGAGTACTCAGCCGATGTGGATGGTATCGGTACTTTAAGGATATTAGAAGCAGTGCGGATATTAGGTTTGACCGGGAAGACAAAAATATACCAGGCATCAACCAGCGAATTGTACGGACTGGTACAGGAAGTGCCGCAAACTGAAAAAACACCCTTCTATCCCCGTTCGCCTTATGCGGTGGCAAAGATGTATGCTTACTGGATTACGGTTAACTACCGTGAAGCCTACAATATGTTTGCCTGCAATGGCATCCTGTTTAACCATGAAAGCCCGATGCGTGGCGAGACTTTTGTAACCCGTAAGATTACAAGGGGTGTAGCCAGGATTGCCCTTGGCCTGCAGGATACACTGTGGATGGGGAATATCAATTCAAAAAGAGACTGGGGTCATGCCAAAGATTATGTGGAAGGTATGTGGCTGATCCTGCAACAGGATACACCGGAAGATTATGTACTGGCTACCGGTGTTACTACGGAAATCCGTGAGTTTATCAGGATGGCGTTTGAAGAAGCGGGTATTGAAATCGGATTTAAAGGAAGCGGTGTGGAGGAAAAGGGATATGTGAAATCTGCAAAACCGGAGCTGAACCTGCCGGTGGGTAAGGAAATCCTGGCTATTGATCCGAAGTACTTCAGGCCAACGGAAGTTGATTTGTTGTTGGGTGACCCCACAAAGGCCATGACCCGGTTAGGCTGGAAACCGAAATATGATGTAAGCAGCCTTTGCAAAGAGATGGTGCAGGCCGACCTGGAATTATTCCGGAAGGAATTACTGGTGAGGAATGCGGGGATGTGAGGTTGAAAGTTAATGTGGGTTAATGATAGTTGAATATGGTTGAAAGTGGTTTGATGGCGGTTGAAAATAGTTGAATGTGGTTCGCTTTCACTATACTGCAGCGGGATAATTGAATGGTAGTATAATGTTGTTGAACGTTGTTTAATATGGTTGAAGGGGTTTAACCACAGCCGGCACGGCGAATGCTTAGTAATGTTTTAAACACAGAGGAAAATGGGGGAAAGGCAGCACAGAGGGACACAGAGGATTCCGCTAAAGCGGAATGATGCTACGCAAAAGGATTAACCACAGCGTTCGCTGTGGTTAGTATCATAATATCAAAAAAAAGCAGTGGAAAAACAATCGAAAATATATATAGCAGGGCACCGGGGCATGGTGGGCAGTGCCATACAGCGTAAGCTGGAAAAAGAAGGGTTTACTAATATGGTAACCCGTACTTCGAAAGAACTGGATTTGCGGAACCAGCAACAGGTAGCTGATTTCT
>CALLZY010000047.1 GCA_937858715.1 uncultured Chitinophagaceae bacterium
CAGAGAAAATCAAATATCCTTTGTGGAACGAAGAAAACGATATGCCCGATGACCCGAGGCCGTATGGAATTATGGGCTGGCATGAAGGAGACAGTGCGGTGTATGTTTATGATAGGTACGATGTCCATAAAGTTGTTATGTCATCAACTGTACAGCTACTGGCGATTACTGAAGGAAGAGCAGAAAATGTTGAATACAGATATATCAGGACTGACATGGAAGAACGGGCAATCAAATGGGAGGGAAAGAATTTTTTTCGGGCAACGAACAAGCTTACAAAGAAGGAAATAATAGGAATGCTGGGTGTAACGACCAGAGGCAAATATGTTTTTTTAGCTGATTCCTTACAGATGGTTCACTATCAGTTTGTGGCTAAAGCTAAATTCAGCGATGCTATCATTGTGACGAAAGAATCTTTTGAGAGTTCACCGGATTTATACTCAAACTACAAAATAGTCAATAGTAGCGCTGGGATGATAGACAAACCATCAATTTTTTATTTCTCCCGTCAGCTCTCCTCCATCAACCCACAGCAAAAAGACTACAACTGGGGCACAGCAGAGCTATATAAATGGAAAGCCTTCAACGGTAAAATGTCGGAAGGTGTATTGTACAAGCCAGAAGATTTTAATCCAAAGAAAAAATACCCGATGCTGATGTATTTCTATGAAACACATTCTGATGAACTGAATACATACATTCAACCTGCACCAACGCCCAGCAGGCTCAATATTCCTTTCTTCGTCAGCCGGGGTTATGTAGTGTTTTGTCCGGACATCAGATATACAAACGGTCACCCGGCAAAGAGTTGTTATGATTATGTGGTAAGCGCTGCACAGGACCTGGCCAAACAAAAATGGATTGATGCAAAGAACATTGGCATACAGGGCCAAAGCTGGGGTGGCATACAGGTGGCACAACTCATCACCATGACTGATATGTTTAAGGCGGCCTGGGCAGGTGCTCCGGTTGCCAATATGACCAGTGCTTATGGTGGCATCCGCTGGGAGAGTGGTGTTAACCGCCAGTTTCAGTATGAAAAATCACAGAGCCGCATCGGGGCCACCTTGTGGGAGAAACCGGAACTCTATATTGAAAACTCACCGCTGTTTCATCTGCCGAAAGTAAAAACACCGCTGGTTATTATGTCAAATGATGCAGATGGAGCAGTGCCATGGTACCAGGGTATAGAGTTATTTACGGCCATGCGCCGTTTAGGCAAACAGGTGTGGATGCTGAATTATAACGGAGAAGCCCACAACCTGGTGGAAAGAAAGAACAGGAAGGATATCCAGATAAGAGAGCAACAATACTTTGACTGGCTGCTGAAAGGTGCAAAACCACCCAAATGGATTACCGAAGGCGTACCTGCAGTAAAAAAAGGCAAAGAGTGGGGACTGGAGTTGGTGGATTAGTTGGTAGGGAAGGTTCATAGTTCATGGCTTTGCTCGCAGCTCATAGTTTTCTTATAAAGTTAAATGTGTATTATGAAAGTATTATTTCCGGCTTTCGCAGTATTCTTTCTTTTATCCTGCGGCAATAAAATCTATGTGGTGCGACATGCGGAGAAAGAAGGTGGTATTGATATGGCCACCATGAAACCAACTACTGACCCGCCACTCAGTCTTGAAGGCAACCAGCGGGCATTAAAGCTGAAGGAAATTCTCAGTAATAAGAATGTCAAACATATTTTCTCCACCAATACGCTGCGTACTGTTTCTACTGCAAAACCGTTGAAGGAATTGTACCTGGGGATGCCCATACAACTTTACAGCAGCAAGCCTGATTCGCTGGAGGCTTTTATTCAGAAAATAAAATCTATCCGCAAGGGAAACGTTCTGATTGTCGGGCATTCAAATACTGTAGATGATATTGTCAATAAACTGGCTGGAAAAACCGTTGTGTCCGGCGATCTGAAGGATACAGAGTATGATAATCTTTTTATTTTGAAAAGAAGAAAAGGCAATTATCAGTTTAAGAATGAAAAATATGGGGCGCCTTCAAAATAAAATCCTGAACAAAACTGTTCAGGATTTCTTTATAAGGGAAGAATATTTTGGGATCAGAATTCTCTTTCGCCATTAAAATTTTCCAGTTCCTTGGCTACTGCCGTAAGGAATGTGGCACCCAGGCTGCCATCAACAA
>CALLZY010000048.1 GCA_937858715.1 uncultured Chitinophagaceae bacterium
AGCTTGCAGCTTGAAGCTTGTAACTAATATCCCGAAGCTCACTACTAACAGAATAGGAGAACAATGAAGAAAATAAAAGACATAATTCAGGCATCAATAGATGTTAAGCAGCAAGTACTACAAAATGAGGGTTTGATTGCTGAGATTGAAAAGATTGTTGCTGTAATTACCGATGCGTTTAAGAAAGGCAAAAGGGTTTATTTCTGTGGCAATGGTGGCAGTGCTGCCGATGCACAGCACCTGGCAGCCGAGTTTTCCGGCCGCTTTTATACTGACCGTAAAGCATTACCTGCGGAAGCCCTGCATTGCAATACTTCTTACCTGACGGCTGTGGCCAACGACTATAGTTTTGATGTCATTTACTCAAGACTGATTGACGGGATTGGTGATGCGGGTGATGTATTGATCGGGCTTTCCACTTCAGGCAACTCCGCCAATATTGTAAAGGCATTTGAAACGGCAAAATCCAAAAAAATAATTACTGTTGGCTTTACCGGCGAAACCGGTGGCAAGATGAAAGAGCTTTCTGATTATTTGGTTAATGTGCCTTCAAAAGATACGCCCCGCATACAGGAAAGTCATATTTTGATTGGCCATATCATTTGCCAGCTGGTGGAAGAAAACATATTTACCGCCAAGCCCTAAAAAGGAGCAACTATCTCTCATGATTAAAGAAGCAATCATTTTAGCCGGAGGATTAGGTACAAGGCTCAGAGATGCAGTGCCCGACCTGCCCAAATGTATGGCACCGGTTGCAGGAAGGCCTTTTCTGTTTCATGTCATCAATTACCTGCGAAGCGAAGGTGTGGAGCAGTTTATCTTTTCACTGGGATACAAGCATGAGATCATTGAAGAATACCTGCAGTCTCATTTCCCAACTCTCTCTTACCAGCTTTCAATAGAAAATGAGCCGCTTGGAACCGGCGGGGCTATTCTGCTGGCCTGCACTAAGGCTACTGGCAAAGATGTGGTGGTGGTAAATGGCGATACATTGTTCAACGTTGATCTGCATGCTGCGGCCCGGTTTCATATCAGCAATATGGCTGAATGCACCCTGCTGTTAAAACCCATGACCAATTTTGACCGGTATGGTGTGGTGGAAACAAACGAAGAAAAACTAGTAACCAGTTTCAAAGAAAAGCAGCACTATGATAAAGGAAATATAAACGGAGGTGTTTACGTTCTGGATGTGCCAAAGCTGCTGGACGAAGAATTTCCGGCTAAGTTCTCCTTTGAAAAAGACTACTTAGAAAAATATTTCACACAAAGACGGATATATGGCATTAGTCAGAACGGCTATTTTATAGATATTGGCATTCCTGCCGATTTTCAGCAGGCACAGAAAGACCTGGGGAAGCTTGCTTTAGATTTAAATCGTATTGACTCCAACTGGACAATACTTATCGACCGGGATGGTGTTATCAATCATGAAAAAAAGGAAGACTATATCCTGAACTGGGAAGAGTTTCAGTTTTATGATGGAGTAAAAGAAGCATTCAGCATAATCAGTCAAAAGTTTGGCAAGGTCATAATCGTAAGTAACCAGCGGGGTGTGGGCCGCCACCTGATGAGTGAAGGCGACCTGCATTTGATACATAAGAATATGTCTGAAGAGATTGAATCTGCCGGAGGACGGATCGATCATATTTATTACTGCACCAGTACTGACAACAGGCATCCTAACCGCAAACCCAACCCGGGAATGGCCTTCCAGGCAAAGAGAGATTATCCTGAAATTGATTTGTCGAAATGTATTATGGTGGGAAATAAGCTGAGCGATATGCTGTTTGCCCGTAATGCAGGTGTTTACAGTGTTTTTGTAGCCACCACCAACCCGGATACGGCATTTCCCCACCCGGATATTGACCTGCGGTTTCCTTCGCTGGCTGATTTTGCAAAAGCTTTGTAAGCAATATAAAATTTTATACCCCTTGCAACGTTATTCCACTCAATAACATGCAACTCAGTTTCCGGATGTGGCATCTGGACTAAGTGCTAACTTAGCAAACACAATAAGCAATATGGTGAAAAAAACAGTCTTACTATTTTCAGTTGCCTTCCTTACAATTTCAGCAGCAGCCCAGAAAATTTCTCCGGCCGACCTGAAGAAACTTGCCGCCAGGGAAGATACCCTGAAGGAATATGCCATGTACCTGAATACGGACAGCCTTACGGAAGACAGGATGATTTCAGACAGCATTTTCACCAAAACATTGGTAAGGGCTTTGCAAATTAAAAATTCATTCTACTACCCTTTTGATTCTGTATTGGGCGTATCCAAATTGTATTCCCCGGATTCGTTGTTCAGGGTAATTACCTGGAATATCTCTTTTGACGATTACTATAACCGCCAGCGGGGTGCTATTCAAATGAAAACAGCTGATGGTACCCTTAAGTTATTTCCCCTGAGAGATGTCTCCGAATTTACCGATCATGCCGAAGACTCTGTACGAACCAGGGGCAACTGGATTGGCGCCATGTATTACAACATGATTACCACACAACACAAGGGAAAGACGTTCTACACACTTTTCGGATTTGACAACAACAGTGCCCAAAGCAGTATGAAATGGATAGAAGTACTGAGCTTCAATGAAAAGAAGGAGCCTGTATTTGGCGGCCCGGTTTTCAGCTATGAAAACGACAGTATTCCCAAACCAACCAAATACAGGTTTGGTCTTGAGTTCAAAAAAGGCACCCGTGTGCTGGTCAATTATATTCCGGATTTGGAGATGATATTAGTTGACCACCTGATTTCCGAAACTGATCAGCCTGAACTTGCCTGGACATTTGTACCCGATGGAGACCAGGAAGGTTTTAAATGGGAAAACGGCAAATGGGTTCATATAGACAAGGTATTCACCTTTAAACTGCAGGACGGGCAGGCTCCGGTGGACGACCCATTAATGGATGAGAAAGGCACCCGCAATGAAAAAAAACTTCTGGACAATACAAATAAGAATAAAACAAAAGAAGGTAGTAAGCAGCCGATTAACTACGACAACTAACTGCCATTTTTTTTTCAGATTCTCCCCCTTCTGTTCACTTGAATTTATTGGTGATTAAACCTTTAGTTTTGCCTTAAGCATATTCAATAACTAACGGTCAAAAAATGATTATTCAGTTCTGCGGTCTGTCGGGAAGCGGCAAAACCACCCTTGCAAAAAAAGTAAAGGAATATTTTGACACCACCCAAACCAATATTGAAATTATTGACGGTGATGAGTACAGGCATAACCTCTGCAAGGACCTTGGATTCTCAAAAGAAGACCGGCATACCAATATCCGCAGGCTGGCATTTGTGGCGGGCAAGCTGGCCAAATACAATGTTATCCCGATTATTTGCGCCATCAGTCCTTATGAAGAAATAAGAAAAGAGATTGCCTACACTTATCCAGATGTCAAGACAATTTTCATTAAGTGCAGCCTTGCAGAATTGATACACAGAGATACGAAAGGGATGTATGCCAAGGCGCTGCTGCCTGACGGGCATGCGGAGAAGATTAATAATCTTACCGGTGTTAACGACCCTTTTGAAATTCCCGAAAGCCCTGACCTGATTATTGAAACGGATAAGGAAAGTGCAGAAGAGTCTGCCAGAAAACTAATTGATTTCATAGAGAGCTTAATCAATACAAACCTTTAAACCCAGGCAGTTTAGCTTGTTTTCAAGAATATTAAATATACTTTCCAGCATTGCAGGCCGTGAAAAAAGCGGTGAAGACGAATCCCGTTACCTGGTCAGAAAATTACTTACATTGATTATCCTTAATGGTGTGGCCATCGCTTTAGCGTTTATTACCAACTATGTATTAATCAAAGCTGCAGGTGTTGAAATTTATGGATCCTACATTTATATATTCAACCTGCTATACTTATTGGTTGCTGTATCTGTTCCCGGAACCGATACTTTATTACGGAAAATGAATGCTGTGTACAGCGACAACGAAAAAAGGGCTGAGCTAAAAGGTATCCTTATTTATTCGGTTATTGTTACTGTTGCAGCATCTGCTATTGCTGCGGGCATATCCGTATTAATTGCAAAAAGAAGCATTATAGCCGAATCAGAAATCAGCAACTGGTACCTGTTTGCATTTATCACCCTGCTGATCATATCAGTCAACCAGACTGGACAGGCTTCCCTTCATGGTTTGAAAAAAATCTCTGCCGGGTTTATCCCTGATAAAATCGTGAGGCCTGCTGTTATTACGGCTGTTGCGGTAGTTTACATTTATTTCAGCCAGGTTCTTAATCTTAATGAATTAGTTTGGTTTAACGCTCTGGCCATCTTTGCAGCTCTATTGATTACTGTTTTTTTTTACCGCCGGCCATTCTTACAATACTACAAAAGTGCAATTCCAAAATTTGAGATCAGCACCTGGAACCGGATGGCTCTTTCTTTCTTTGCCTTAAACGCATTATTCATCATTAACTCAAGAATTGATGTTCTGCTTCTCGGAGAATATTCAAGTAATAAGGAAGTCGGTGTATATAATATTGCATTGCGGATCAGTGAAATTGTGGGATACAGCCTTACCCTTGTCAACTACATCATAGCACCACTAATAGCACAATACCATGCAAATGGAGAAACGGACAGGTTACAAGGGCTTATCACCCGTTCTTCCCGGTTAGTTTTGTTTACCAGTTTACCGCTGGCAATTGTAATAATTGTATTCAGCCAATCTTTCATGAATTTCTTTGATGCCGGTTCCTATAACAGCCCTATAGCATTGATCATACTTTGTTTTGGGCAGGTCGTAAATGTAGTATGTGGTTCCGTGGGAATGATCTTACTAATGACCGGCCACCAGCGTTTCTCTATTTTCAGTATAGTTATTGCTGTATTGCTTAATGTCATCTTAAATCTCTTACTAATCCCTTCATATGGCCTGACAGGAACAGCCATAGCTACGGCAAGCAGTATGGCTGTATGGAACTTTATTATGTATATTTTCGTATTGAAAAAGACAAGAATTAATCCATTCGCACTGACCAGTTACAAAAAGAGCTGAAATTGACAAGACCTAATTTTTTCATTGTGGGTGCCCCAAAATGCGGAACTACTGCCATGGATGAATACCTGAAGCAGCATCCTGATATTTTTATGGCAAAAAAAAGTTTGGATTTTTTTGGTACTGACCTGCCTCTAAAAATCAGACCTGCCGAAAAAGAATACCTTTCTTTCTTTCAGGAGGAAGCAAATAAAAAAATATATGGAGATGCATCCGTCTATTATTTGTATTCAAAATTGGCAGCCAGTGAGATAAAAGAATTCTCACCAGATGCAAAAATCCTGATCATGCTTCGCAATCCTGTGACAATGGCATACTCATTGCACAGTCAAAACATATACGAAGGCAATGAAGACATCCGTGATTTTGAAACCGCTATTCAGCTTGATGAAGAAAGAAGAAAAGGCAATAAACAACCCAAATGTGTTGACTTTACTTCATTACCGCCTTATAAAGATATTGGACTCTTTGCAGACCAGGTAAAAAGGTATCTCGATGTGTTTGGCAAGGAGAATGTACATATTCTCATTTATGAGGAATTTGCCAAAGACCCAGAAACTAGTACAAAAGGTGTTTTGGCTTTTCTTGGCGTTGACATGAACCATCCCATTGAATACAGAGTTATTAACCCCAATAAAAAAATCAGGCTGCTTTTTCTGCACAGACTGATTAAAAAACCTTCAGTACCACTAAGAGCAATTGTACGCATTCTTATACCTTTCAAAGACGTAAGGCATGGGATTATGAACTACTTACAGAACTGGAATATTAGAGTAAAATCTCGTACGGGACTTCACCTTAAACTGCAAAAACAGTTGAAAACTTATTTTACCGATGACATTCAGAAGCTTAGTAACTTGATTAATAAAGACCTGTCTGCCTGGTTGTCATAAATATAACTTAATTTCTGTGCCTAAAAATGATTAATTATCTGCTAATAAAAAACTCATTTTAATAAAGAATACCTAAGGAAAAATATTTTTTATGCCCCAAATCTACAATGACGGAACATATCTAAAAAATAATCCAACATGGAATGCTGAAGACGCTCCAATAAAGGCAAGTAATATAATTAAAGTAATTGATGACATTAAAACATCTATCACCTCAGTTGCTGAAGTTGGATGTGGTAGCGGTGAGATACTGGTTGAACTAGAAAGAAAATTATCTGGTATAAGCGTTTTTAAAGGGTTTGACATTTCAATTGACGCAATAAGTATTGCAAAAACTAAAGAAACTGACAAAATAAAGTTTGAGGCCGACGATTTCGCAAATAAGGAAACCGATAAAACTAATTTTGATCTTTTACTTGTGATGGATGTAATTGAGCATGTAGAGAATTATTTTGCATTCTTGAACGGAATAGCTCATAAAAGCAAATACACTGTTTTTCACATCCCCCTTGACATGTGCGTATGGACGCTGTTCAGAGAAAAAAAATTAATCGACTCAATGAATAGAGTTGGGCACATTCACAATTTCACAGAAAATTTTATTAAGCATATATTGTCTATTTATGGATTTACGGTTCTCAACCAAATCTATACTAAGCCTACTTTTGAACGGATTTCAAAAAAGGATAGGATACTAAATTCAGTTAGGAGAATTACATTCCTTATAAACAAAAAACTTGGCACAAAGATATTTGGAGGCTATTCAATAATGTTATTAGCCAAAAATCCAGTCTGATACGACAGCATTAATTGTTATCTATATTTTTTGCAGATGACATTTCAAAGCTCGAAAAAATACTTGGAGGGGAATTGCAGCAGTGGCGTTAGCCAGCATTCCCTATTTACCGGGATGAAAATAATTTCGAGTGCTAACGGGGACAAATTTTTGAAAATCAATCAAGAATTATTAATAATTGATTTTCAACACCCAGATTTGACACAAGTCATTATCTTAAAGCATAACTGATATAATCACTCTGGTCAGGTTCAATTTTCTCTTTAACTGCATTGGGATAAGCCAGGAGAAGAAATAAAAAAACAGATACAAGCAACCACCTGTGTGTTTTCCAAATATGGTATTTGCTAAAACTTAGATTAGTCATGGAACAAACAGGTGTAAATATGGTTTAGCGGTGTAATCGCCTAATCATCCAGCTTCAGCACTGCAAGAAAAGCTTCTTGTGGCACCTCTACATTTCCTATCTGTCTCATCCGCTTCTTACCTTCTTTCTGCTTTTCAAGCAGCTTACGCTTACGGCTTATGTCACCACCATAACATTTGGCGGTAACATCTTTTCTCAATGCAGAAATTGTTTCCCTGGAAATAATCTTAGCGCCAACAGCAGCCTGTATAGCAATCTGGAATTGCTGACGGGGCAACAATTCTTTCAGCTTTTCGCAAAGCTTACGTCCAAAATCCTGGGCCCGGCTGCGGTGAATAAGTGCCGACAAAGCATCCACTTTATCACCATTCAGCAGGATATCCATTTTCACAATATCGCTGTCGCGGTAGCCAATTGGATGATAGTCGAACGAGGCGTAACCTCTTGTTTGCGATTTCAGTTTATCGTAAAAGTCGAATACAATTTCAGTTAGCGGCATTTCGAATATCAGCTCTACCCTTGTTTGTGTCAGGTAGCTCTGGTTCATCAGTATGCCCCGTTTGCCCAGGCATAGGGTCATAATATTGCCAATGTATTCCGGTTTGGTGATTATCTGTGCTTTTATAAACGGCTCTTCTATCCTTTCCGTTTTTACAGGGTCAGGAAACTCGGTTGGATTATTTACGATTACTTTCTCTCCGTTTGTTTTATAGGCAATAAAACTTACGTTAGGAACGGTTGTAATTACCGTCTGATCAAATTCCCTCTCCAGCCTTTCCTGGATGATTTCCATGTGCAACATTCCCAGGAAGCCGCAACGGAAACCAAAACCCAGTGCCTGTGAGGTCTCCAGTTCAAATGTAAGTGAGGCATCGTTCAACTGGAGCTTGTCCATACAATCCCGCAGTTCTTCAAACTCATCCGTATCAACCGGAAAGATGCCCGCAAATACCATCGGTTTTACTTCTTCAAAACCCTGTATCATCTGCGGATTGGGGTTATTGGCAAGAGTAATGGTATCACCTACTTTTACCTCTTTTGCATTTTTAATGCCGGTAATAATGTATCCCACATCACCCGTATTCACCTCTTTCTTCTCCACCATTTTCA
>CALLZY010000049.1 GCA_937858715.1 uncultured Chitinophagaceae bacterium
ACACTCATTATCTTCAGCAGCGATAACGGGCCGCACAGGGAAAACGGAGGCGATCCTGAGTTTTTTACCAGCAGCGGGATCTTCAGAGGCATAAAAAGAGATTTGTATGAAGGCGGCATCCGTACAGCGTTTATTGCGTACTGGCCGGGAAAGATAAAACCTGCTGTAACTGAACAACCCGCTGCCTTGTGGGACATATATCCAACCTTTCTTGAATTGGCCGGGGCAAAAGTGAAGGAAAAAATTGATGGTATTTCAATGGTACCAATGCTGCTGAACAAAGGCAAACAAAAACAACATGAATATTTCTATTGGGAATTTCATGAAAACAACGGACGGCAGGCTGTAAGATGGAAAAACTGGAAAGCAGTTAAACTGAATGTAAGCGTAAACGAAAATTCACCTGTTGAATTGTATAATCTTTCCATTGATCCATCAGAGAAAAATAATGTGGCTGCCAAATATCCTGCTATTGTAAAAAAGATGGAAAAACTGATTAAAGAAGCTCATGTGTACAACAAAGACTGGCCATTGCTGAAAGCGGAGATCAATCAGTAAAGAATAACTTTCAGACCGGCCGGACCATGGGCCCCTATCACAAGACTTTGTTCAATATCGGCAGTTTTTGAAGGTCCTGCAATAAAAGCACCAAACCCCGTTTCAGCGACATTGATTGCTCCGTAAGCATGGTGCATGGTAGGCACAATACTGTTCTTCTCCACTACGATAATCAATTGTTGTGCAATAAAGGGCAGTATCCTGTTAACCATCTGCTGTTCGTTTACCCAAATGGCACCATTCTCTGCAACCGCCAATGTGCCGGCTATTACGGCAAGGTCTGTTGATGCTAATTCAGCTGCACTCATAGTCTGCAATCTTTCGTCATACGCACCTAAAGTATTTATTGCATTTGTAACCCCGGAGAGTTCTTTCTCAACCAGGAGGTGCATATCTTCTTTACTGGCAACTTCCACGGCCACACCGCCAATAGTCCCCAGCACATTCTTAAACTGGGTGGCCAGATCTTCAAATGCAATGACACAAGAAGTATCCACAACCGGCAAAGCCGTTGAAACAGGCTTGTTTTCCTTAATGGCCAATAATATTTTATCTCTTGAACTCATTGCTTGTGGTTTTTAAGATACCAGTCTCTGAAACTTTGCTTAGGCGGTGCTGGCATTTCTCTCTGTTTGTACCATGGATTAAGCCTGTTATTAATCATGAACGGCATTGTCTTTAACACCCACCGGAGCATTTTACCACCAAAGCGATATAAGCCCGGTCTTGCCAGCACAAATGCCATTCCTCTTAACCCGACCTTCTTTACTGCAGCCACATGGCCCTGCTTTGAAATCTCCTGCCGCCATTTCCATAACTGCTCATGTATATCAATTTTAACCGGGCATACATTGCTGCAACTCCCGCAGAGTGATGAGGCAAATGGTAAATCAGCAAACGCTTTACTGTCAAAATTGGGATTCAGTATGGAACCAATTGGTCCGGCAACTGACGCATGATAACTATAGCCCCCGCTTCTCCGGTAAACCGGACAGGTATTGAAACAGGCAGCACAACGTATGCACTTCAGTGAATTTTTGAAGTCAGGCTTGCTTAATATCCTGCTTCTGCCGTTATCAACAATAACAATATGTAATTGCTGCCCTTGCTTTGGCTTATGAAAGTGACTGGAGTATGTGGTGATGGGCTGCCCGGTGGCACTTCTTGCCAGCAGGCGAAGAAAAACAGAAAGATGCGCAGCAGACGGAATCAATTTTTCAAATCCCATACAGGAAATATGAATCTTTGCAGCATGTGTCCCCATGTCTGCATTACCCTCATTGGTACAAACAACCACACCACCCGTTTCTGCAACGGCAAAATTCACACCTGTTATTGCCAGTTCAGCAGCAATAAACTTTTCCCGAAGGTGAAGCCTTGCCGCATGGGTTAAATATCGGGGATCGTTATTTCCCTCTTCTGTTTGCAGGTGCTTGTGAAAAGTATCGCTTACATCTTTTTTCTTCAGGTGAATGGCCGGAAGCACAATATGACTGGGAGGCTCTTTTCTGAACTGCACAATCCTTTCACCCAAATCGGTATCCACCACTTCTACTCCTTTCCCCTCCAGATAATGGTTGAGATGACATTCCTCGGTGAGCATACTCTTGCTCTTTACAATCCGGGAGATGCCGTTTTCCTTTATGATTGAATGAATAATGCGGTTGTGTTCCTCTGCGTCTGCAGCCCAATGCACCAGGATCCCGTTCTCTGTTGCTTTCTTTTCAAATAGTTCTAAGTATGTATCCAGGTTTGATAAGGCATGATTTTTTATTTGCGAAGCCCATTCCCTTAACTGTTCCCATTCAGGTAAACTGTGTGCAGCGTTATCCCGTTTGTGGCGCACAAACCATAGGGTCTCATCATGCCAGTCAGTGCGGGTACTATCCTTAATGAAATCCCTGGCTAATGTTGCATGGTCTTTCATAATACACCTCCTGCATTTAAAATCTCGGCAATATGAATGGTTTTGATTTTGCTTCCCTGCCTTTTCAAAATTCCTTCCATGTGCATCAG
>CALLZY010000050.1 GCA_937858715.1 uncultured Chitinophagaceae bacterium
GCAGAACCTGTTCCGGCAGATGTGAAAGGAAAAATTACTGATGACAAAGGGTTGCCATTGGCTGGAGTATCTGTTACAATAAAAGGTACAAATTCCGGAACTACCACTGATGCGAATGGTAATTATTCTATCGCCGTTCCTGATGGGGCTACCCTGGTTTTTTCTTATGTGGGATACAAGACTGCAGAAGAAAAAGTAAATAGCAGGCTCACCATCAGTTTGGTTTTGCAAAGGCTTGAGCAGGCAATGGATGAGATTGTGGTTGTTGGTTATGGTACACAACGTAAACGGGATCTGACGGGAACTATCACATCAATTAAAGGCGAAGAATTATCTAAAATGCCTGCCAATAACCCGATGGCTTCTATGCAGGGTAAGGTGCCGGGCCTTACAATCGTTAACAGCGGAAGGGCTGGTGCATCACCAACCGTAAGAATCCGTGGGGTGAACAGTACAAACAATACCGATCCTTTGTATGTGGTTGATGGTGTTTTTCAGACAAACATTGATTACCTCAACCCGGCAGATATTGAGAAAATTGAGGTGCTGAGGGATCCGTCTTCTATAGCAGTTTTTGGCCTTCAGGGCGGAAACGGAGTTATAATTGTTACTACAAAAAGAGCCGCCAAAGGGGAAACTAAAATCAGTTTCCAGAGTTCTGTTGGCGTACAGAAAGTAATTAATAAGATTGAAGTGACAGATGCAGAAGGGTTCAAAAAACTTTACAATGCACAACTAACTAACCTTGGTGCAGCTGCTTTTGATTATACAAACTACACCGCTAATACAAACTGGCAGGATCTCGTTCTGAGGGATGCTGTCATTAATAATAACACTATTACGGTTTCTAACAGCGGAGAAAAAACTTCAACGCTGCTTAGCCTTGGATATAATGTACAGGAAGGTGTATTGAAATACGACCGTTACCAGAAGTATATAACAAGACTAAATGAAGAAATCAGAATTAACAAGAATATCAAAATAGGGGGCGATGTGACAGGTTTCCATTGGGTACAACAGGATCCCGGGGCGGATATTACCAATGCACTTTGGGCAGCGCCTATTGTCCCAGTTCAGGTAGATGATAATACTTATTACAGTATGCCATCTTTCCAAAGAGCACAGGTGGGCAATCCGGTAGCAAGATTGAATCAGAATAACAAGAACTCAATCAACAAAGGCTACCGGGTGATCGGGTCAGTTTTTGGTGAAGTGAAATTCCTGAACAATTTTACATTCAAGTCATCATTCTACACAGACCTTGGTTTTAATAATAGCAGGAGTTATAGTCAGTTGCCATACAGGTATGTAAACCTTGGTGAAGGTGCGGCTGTTACTACTACGACTTATGATTCAACAGCTAAAACGTCAGTGAGCCAAGCCCAGGCCGAGTATCGCAAGTTCCAGCAGGATCATACGCTGACATTCGACAAAACAATTGCGAAAGACCATCGTATCACTGCAATGGCTGGCTTCACAACTTTGTTCCAGGCCAGTTCAAGCATTTCCGGCACAAGAAGAGATACTTCTTTGAATGTGCCAGACAATCCTGATTTCTGGTATCTGAATATTATTAACTCAAACAATCCGACTACTAATGGAGGTGCCGGTGGAGAAGAATCCTATATGTCAATTCTTGGCCGTGTAAATTATGCGTTCAGAAATAAATACCTGCTGAACCTTACTTACAGACGAGATGGCAGTTCCAAATTCTCACCATCAAACCGCTGGGGTGATTTTGGAAGTGTTGGTGCTGGTTGGGTAGTAAGTGAGGAAGATTTCTTTAATAAAGTAAAAGGTATAGATTTTCTGAAATTGAGAGTGGCATGGGGTACAGTGGGCAGCGGATTAGGATTGCCTTCAAACCTGTATTTGCCCGGTCTTACCACTGCAAATGTGGGTGTGTTTGGCGATAATGTGTATGGTTCAGTAGCACCTGCTTATGTTCCCGATCCAAACCTGCATTGGGAAGTTGTTCGTGGATTTGACGTGGGCGCAGATGTGAGGGCTCTTAGAAACAGGCTGAATGCCGAAGTGACTTTATATGACAGAACCACTAAAGACATCCTTACAACTATTACTTTGCCAGGAACAGCAGGTAATTACTCTTACCGTACAAACCTGGGTACAATCACCAATAAAGGAATTGAGGTGAGCCTTGGCTGGAGCGACAGAATTGGGAAAGACTTTACGTATAGTGCCAATGCCAATTTCAGCTATAACAAAAACAAAGTTGTTTCAATCGGTAATAATATCAGTTTCCAGATATTGGGTAACAATGGTGCTAATAAAACTGAAACCGACCAGTCAATTGGCTACTTCTATGGTTACAGGCAAATTGGCATTTACCAGGTGGTTGCCGATTTTGATAAAACTCCGGGATTTGCTAACTCTTTGCCTGGCGATATTGCCTTTGAGGATGTGAACGGAGACGGCATGCTGAATGATAAGGACAGAACTTATTTAGGAACTCCTTTCCCTGTTTATAATTTTGGTATGAATATTTCTCTGGGATATAAGAAGTTTGATTTTGTTCTGGAAGGACAAGGCGTAGCCGGAAATAAAATATACACTCAACGCCGTACTTCAACTTTTGCAACACTTAATTATGAATCAAACAGGCTGAATGCCTGGACTGGTGCAGGTACCACAAACGTTGAACCCATCATGGATAATACAAGGGCGAATAATTTCCTGTTCAGCAGCTATTTCCTTGAGCCTGGCGATTATTTCCGCATACGTACAGCGCAGCTTGGTTATACATTCGGTAAAAGTTCGTTTGGAAAAACAGGTATTAAACAGTTAAGGGTTTATTTAAGCGGTCAGAATATTGCCACATTTACAAAGGCCACTGGTTATTCACCAGAAGCTTCAATCAGCAGCCCAACTGCCAGCGGCGCTGATAATGGCACTTATCCTGTTCCGGCTGTTTACTCTTTTGGTGTTAACCTTACGTTTTAATTCTAAACTATTACAAGATGAAAAAAAATAAATATAATATAAGGTTTGCAGTACTGATTTATGTATCAGTATTCGCCGCATTCTTGCTGGGTGGTTGTAAAAAGAATTTCTTAGACCGCCAGCCGCAGGGGCAATACACTGAGGAGACGTATCCATATCCTGGTGGTTCTGGCCCTTACGATACTTACTTGTTTGGTGCTTATTCTGAATTGAGATCGTTTAATGTGCATAGTCAGTCATACATAGCCGCAACAAGCATACGCAGTGATGATGCTGACAAAGGCAGTACTCCTGCAGATGGTGGAGCGAATGCTATTGATATGGACAACTTCCCGGTTTCTGCAAGTAATGGTTTTGCCAATACACTGTGGACAGGTTATTACACGATGATCAGCAAATGTAATATTGCCTTAGATCAGGTGTATAATAATACAGCAATTACGGCAACCACTGCTCAAAAGGCAGTTGCTGAGGGGGAAGCTAAGTTTATCAGGGCTTATTCCTACTTTATGCTGGTACGTCTTTTTGGCCGGGTGCCGTTGATTGACAGTGTGTTTACCAATACAGCAGCTCAAAGTAATGTTCCGCAGAGCAGCGCTGCACAGATTTATGCGTTTATTGAATCAGATTTGCAGTTTGCAGCAGATAATCTTCCGTTAAACTGGGATGCAAGGTTTGTAGGCAGGGCTACAAGCGGTGCAGCCAACGGGTTATTGGCAAAAGTTTATCTTACACAGCAGAAATGGTCGTTGGCCATGACAACTGCCAATAAAGTTATTACTTCAGGGCAGTATAATCTGTCAACAACCTATGACAAAATTTTCCGTGAAGACGGTGAGAATTCAAAAGAATCTGTTTTCGAAGTGCAAGCAACTGCTTCTGCCACAGTTCCAAGTGCAAATGGTGTTCAATATGCACAAATACAAGGAATAAGAGGATCAGGGGCTTTTGATTTGGGTTGGGGATGGAATACTCCAAGCACCGCACTTGAAGCTGCTTACGAAGCGAATGACCCCCGCAAGACAAGAACAATTCTTTATACAAGTACAGGTACTACTATCTACCAGACTATTTATGGTGAGAACCTTCCGGTTGGGTTACCCAATCCGAGATATAATAACAAAGTGTACACAAACCCCTCAATTCGGTCGTCTATTGGTAACCGCTTTGGTTATTGGATGAATATTCGCACCTTAAGATATGCTGATGTTGTGCTAATGTATGCTGAAGCTGCAAATGAGTTAAATAATACAACGGAGGCGTTAGCGAAACTGGAACTGGTAAGGGCAAGGGCAAGAAACGGGAATAATACAATATTACCTGCAGTAACCACTACTGACCAGGCATTGCTTCGTGATGCAATAAGAAAAGAAAGAAGAGTTGAACTGGCGATGGAGCATGACCGATTCTTTGACCTGACTCGTTGGGGAATTGCGCAAACAACTTTACATGCTGCGGGTAAAACAAACTTCAGTGATGCAAGAGATGTGCTGCTTCCCATACCACAGGCACAAATTGACCTGAGTGCTGGTGTTCTGACTCAAAATCCGGGTTATTAATACTGTAACCATTAAATTATTTAAAAATGAAAGCGATAAATCACTATATAACGAATGCTGTACTTATTGCCGCAGCATCAGTTTTGTTTGCTTCGTGCAAAAAAGATGGCAACCCTAACAAGTTGCCTGACGTAAACCCTTCAGATTATGCCGGTATGATAGACGGATATACAAGTTCCGATCAGATATATCCTAAAAACCTGATTGCTTATTGGGGTTTTGAAAACTCCACTTCAGAAGGTGTCAGTAATACGGCTGTTACCAGTTCGGCAAACACTTCATTTGTTGATGACGGTGTAAGAGGGAAAGCCTTAAGCCTTGCTGCCGGTTATCTTTATTATGGCACACAGTTTCAAAAGTTTAAAACCGACTCATTAAAAAGCTGGTCAATAAGTGCATGGGTAAGGATTCTGAATAATGGATCAAAGCGTACGATGTTGTTTCAACTGGCAAGACCTGGTATTTTTACAGGTAATATTAATTTCAGCCTGAATACACAGTCATTTCCTGCAAGCAATACCACCACCTTTAGGATACAGCCTACATTCACAACTGTCTCCGGCGGAACGCAGGATAATATCAACAATGTCCTTTCTCCAACTATTGGTATGACAAAGTGGACTCATATACTCCTAACATATGATTACACAACCGGTGTGTTTAATATTTGGGCTGATGGAGTAAAAATGGGAGGATACCCCAACAGGGGAACCGGAAATAACTCCTTTAAATCCTGGGAGCCAAGCCAGATAATTATCGGTTCTAATTATAATGGCATTCCGGGTATGGCAGTGAATACTGATGTTACCTTCGCACCAATGACTGGTCATTTGGATGAAATCAGGATATTTAATATCGCATTGCCCGATGCGCATATAAAAGCCCTGTTCAATCTTGGTAAAGCAAATAAATAGACACTGCAGAACGGCTCTCAAATAGAGGGCCGTTCTCAATTATGACAGATGGCTGATACTATGTATTATAATAGCAGGTATATTTATCAGCAGAAAAAACATTATAATGATGAAACGATTACTTTTTTTATTTGCCGTGAGTTTTTCTTTTGCTGCTGGCGCACAAGACTACAGTCTGTTTGTCAAAAAACTATTCATTAGCGAAGGTGACACATTACCATACCGGATATTATTGCCGGAGAATTATAACCCGTCAAAAAAATATCCGCTTGTATTCTTCCTCCATGGAGCCGGAGAAAGGGGAAACGATAATGAAAAACAATTAATGCACGGAGCAAAATTATTTCTCAAAGAGGATGTCAGAAAGCAATTCCCTGCAATTGTGGTGTTCCCGCAATGTCCACAGAAAAGTTTCTGGAGTAATGTGGACTTTAAGATGGATGAAGGAAAGAGAATTTTTCTGTTTAAAGCTGAGGGAGAGCCATCGCTTGGTATGAAGTTGGCCCAGCAACTCCTTTCCCAGTTGTTTAAAGATTATAAGATAGATAAGAAAAAAGTATATGCAGGTGGTTTGTCTATGGGTGGAATGGGAACATTCGAAATTGTACGTCGGAATCCGAAAATATTTACCGCAGCCTTTCCAATATGTGGCGGAGGTGAACCTGCAACTGCCCCCAAAATGAGAAAAGTGAAGTGGTGGGTATTTCATGGCGCAAAAGACGATGTGGTACCGCCGGTACTTTCCGAAAAAATGGTTGATGCGCTGAAACAGGCAGGAGCTTCAGTTAAATTCACTTTATATCCCGAAGCCAATCACAATAGCTGGGATCCGGCCTTTGCTGAACCAGACTTATTGCCATGGTTATTTAAGCAGAAGAAATAGTAACATAAAAAAGACCTTCCACTGAAGGTCTTTTTTTATGTAGCCCGTACGGGATTCGAACCCGTATCACCACCGTGAAAGGGTGGTGTCCTAGCCCTTAGACGAACGGGCCGTCTTTTGGGAAGAATTGCATAGCAATTACTTCGTTTTAAAGGTCGGCAAAGATAGGTATCCGGCCTTTTACAGCCAAATGTTTTTGGTATTCTTTTATGCACCATTTGACTAATATCAGTTCCATTGTTGAAATATGTTAACCCGAAAACAAACAGGGTTTCATTAACTTCGCACCTCCAAAAGAGCAATTTGGACATTATTAATTCTAAAAAAGAGCAAAAATGAGCACAGTTAAAGTTGCAATTAATGGTTTCGGTCGTATTGGCCGTTTAGTTTACCGCCAGGTTTATAAAATGGAAGGCATTGATGTTGTGGCAATTAATGACCTTACCAGCCCTAAAGTGTTGGCACACCTCCTGAAGTACGATAGTGCACAGGGCCGTTTCGATGCTGATGTAAAAGCCACTGAAGATGCTATTGTTGTTAATGGTGATACCATTAAAGTATATGCACAGAAAGATCCTTCTCAAATTCCCTGGGGAAGTCATGATGTAGATGTAGTACTGGAATGCACTGGTTTCTTTACTGATAAGGACAAAGCTTCTGCACATCTGAAAGCTGGTGCAAAAAGAGTGGTGATTTCTGCTCCTGCTACCGGCGACCTGAAAACTGTGGTATATAATGTAAACCACAACATCCTCGATGGCAGCGAGACAATTATTTCCGGAGCTTCTTGTACAACTAACTGTCTTGCTCCTATGGCAAAAGTATTGAGCGACAGTTTTGGTATTGAAGCTGGTTTCATGACAACCATCCATGCTTATACCAACGACCAGAACACACTGGATGCACCTCATGCCAAAGGTGACCTGCGCAGGGCAAGAGCTGCTGCTGCTAACATCGTTCCTAACAGTACAGGTGCTGCTAAAGCAATCGGACTGGTTCTTCCTGAACTGAAAGGAAAGTTAGACGGTGGAGCACAAAGGGTTCCCACTATCACTGGTTCTTTAACTGAACTGACAACCATACTCAGCAAACCTGTAACTAAAGAAGAAATTAATGCTGCCATGAAAACTGCCAGCAATGATTCTTTCGGTTACACTGAAGACGAAATCGTAAGTACCGATATTATCGGAACAACTTATGGCTCTTTGTTCGATGCCACTCAAACCAAAGTAATGACAGTGGGCGACAAGCAAATGGTGAAAACCGTTAGCTGGTACGATAACGAAGCAAGCTATGTTAGCCAGCTCGTTCGCACCGTGTTGCATTTTGCGAAACTGATTAGCTAATAATAAAAATGTCCTGGTTCATCCGGGACATTTTTTATTTATTATATAACAAGCTGCATTACTACTATGGGCTGATGTTGCGACGCTCCGTTCGGGGTTTTGTTCGCTTATCAGCATACTGTAAGTTCACACAGTTCTTTGCAATTCTTTTGCGGCAATAGTAATAACTGCTAAATCCAAAACTGAAACAAAAAAACAAATCACTATGTCAAAGTTTTCTGACTATAATTTCAGCGGACAAAAAGCATTAATCCGTGTGGATTTTAATGTGCCCCTGAATGAGAAATTTGAAATAACCGACGACACCCGTATGAAGGCTGCCGTTCCAACTATCAAAAAAATTCTTGCCGATGGTGGTATGGTTATTCTCATGAGCCATCTTGGCCGTCCAAAGGAAGGGCCAACTGAAAAATATTCCTTAAAACATCTTATTGCACACCTGAGCGAATTGCTGGGTGGTGCCACTGTTTTATTTGCAAATGATTGCATTGGCGAACAGGCATACCTTACTGCCAGCATGATGCGTCCCGGCGAAGTATTGCTGCTCGAAAACCTCCGCTTCTATAAAGAAGAAGAGAAGGGAAACGAAGAATTTGCTGAGAAACTGTCTAAACTGGGTGATGTATGGGTAAATGATGCATTTGGCACAGCACACAGGGCACATGCTTCCACCGCTGTTATTGCCAAATTCTTCTCAACAGAGAAAAGATTCTTTGGCCTTTTAATGGAAGGTGAAGTAAGCAGCGCCGAAAAAGTACTGCATACTGCCGAAAAACCTTTTACCGCTATCATCGGCGGAGCAAAAGTGAGCGACAAAATCCTCATTATCGAGAACTTGCTCGAAAAAGCTACTGACATCATTATTGGTGGCGGTATGGCTTATACATTTATGAAAGCCAGGGGCGGCAAGATTGGCAATTCTCTTTGCGAAGAAGACCGTTTAACCACTGCTCTCGAAATATTGGAAAAGGCAAAGGCTAAGAATGTGAGTATTCATCTGCCTGAGGATTCTGTGATTGCTGATAAGTTTGATGCTGAGGCCAACACACAGGTTTCTCCCAGCGACGCCATTCCTGATGGCTGGATGGGGCTTGACATCGGACCAAAAGCCGAAGGTATTTTCGCAGAAGTGATTAAAAAATCAAAAACCATCTTATGGAATGGCCCGATGGGTGTGTTCGAGATGGAAAAATTCCAGAAAGGTACAAAAGCTGTTGCAACAGCTATTGCTGAAGCTACCCAGGCCGGTTCGTTCTCGCTGGTGGGCGGTGGCGATTCAGTTTCAGCTGTTAACAAGTTTGGGTTTACCGATAAAGTAAGCTATGTGTCAACAGGTGGTGGTGCAATGCTCGAGTACTTTGAAGGAAAAGTACTGCCGGGTATAGCCGCCGTTAAGTAAGAATAATTTGGGTTATCAGTATAAGCGGTTCTCCTTTTCGGGGAACCGTCTTTTTTTGCCGGTTAAATAATTACAGGGATATTACAAAAGTGCTAATTTTAATATCTAAAACTTTAAAACGATGAAAGGAACCCGCAATGTTTTTTTGCTTGCTTTAGGAGCACTTGTATTAATTCTGTTTGTTTGGGGATGCAATGGATATAATAAACTTGTTACAGGCGATCAGAATGTGAAGAAAGTCTGGAGTAATGTGGAAACCAACTATCAGCGCAGAACTGATTTGTACAGTAGTGTTATTAAAACCGTTGAAGCATCAGCAAATTTTGAAAAAACAACATTGAGAGAAGTAGTGGAAGCAAGGGCAAAAGCAACTTCAGTAACTGTTGATATTAATGACCCAAAAACTTTGGAAGCTTTCCAGAATGCACAAGCCGGTCTTCAAGGCTCTATGAGCAGGTTAATTGCTTCTTTTGAGCAGTATCCTGATCTGAAAACAACCAAGGCCTTCCAGGATTTTCAGACACAAATAGAAGGAACTGAAAACCGCATTAATGTTGCACGGCAGGATTATAATAAAGCAGTTGAAAGCTATAATCTGAGCGTTAAAAGATTCCCCAAGAGCATACTTGCAAGTATGTTCAGGTTTGGGGAGAAAGCCTATTACAAAGCCGATGCAGGTACTGATAAAGCCCCCGATATTAAATTCGACATTAAGTAAAAAAGATGTTTTCAATCTTCAAAAGCAGAAAGCAACTCTTCAGCGAAGAAGAAACACGGCTTATCGTGAAAGCGATCCGTCATGCTGAGCAACGCACCAGTGGTGAAGTCAGGGTTTTTGTGGAAAGCCGTTGTTCCTGGGTGGATGCTATCGACCGGGCGGTCGAACTGTTCTTCAAGTTGCAGATGGATAAGACCGAGAATCGCAATGCAACGCTGGTTTATGTGGCCGTTAAGGACAGGCAACTGGCAGTATTTGGTGATGAAGGCATACATCAGAAAGTAGGCACTGCCTACTGGAATAATGTCGTCGCTGAAATGCTGCAAAGTTTCAACCGCCTGGATTATGCAAAAGGTATTGCTGATTGTGTTATCCAGATTGGAGATGCTCTAACCACTCATTTTCCCTATGAACGGGATACCGATAAAAACGAACTGCCGGATGAAATAGTCTTTGGCCGTTAAC
>CALLZY010000051.1 GCA_937858715.1 uncultured Chitinophagaceae bacterium
ACTCAGTGTAACCATTCTTTAGAAACACAGATTTCTTTGTGTTCTTTGTGAAAAACCTTTGTTGCCCTTTGTGGTTAAAAATCTGTGGTTAACTCACATATCAGTCTTTCCATACCACCACACCTGCCGGTTGTATTGTCCTGCTTCCAATAAGGACTTTTGCAGAAGCCGGTATAGAAACAGTATAAGGATTATCAGAATAGTTCACTCCAATCCAGAAACCATCCCGCCAGTCAACCACCACTCCATCAGGATAACGGGCTGTTGCAATGCCTGCCTCATTATAAACCCTGCTCACCACGGCTTTTTCTAATGCACCATCATCTGTATCCGGGCCAACAAACGTAACCGTTCCTTTGCCAAGCTTGCGTGAAATAACCGCCGCCTTTCCCTGGTAAAACTGGTTGGTATAAGTGGCCCAGACATTTGTTCCTTTCACCGGCTCCAGGATATCTGCCCAGTTATTCCACGAAAAAGAAGTGGTGTTCATCTTAATGGTTCCCTGCACATCTTCAGGCAGCAAATCGTACATAGAAACTCTTGCTCCGATTAAATCGTACACTGGTTCTGCCCAGTTCATGTCCCACAGTTTTCCATTACGGTCTTTTTGTCCGGTGCGGCTGGTTAAAATCAGGTGCCCTCCGTTTATTACGTATTCCTTCCAGCGGTTAATTAATTTCTCATCAAGCAACTGGTAAGCAGGCGCAATAAGCAGCGGATACGCTGAAAAATCTTTCTGCTCAGTAATAATATCAACCGGCGCCCCTGCCTGTTTCAGTGCATTGTAATAACGTTTCAGGTGCGACATATAATTCCACTGGTTGGTTTGAGGCTGGTTGTCCATCTCCCAGCGGTTATCGGGGCTGTACAAAATAGCGGCCTGTCTGCGCTGGTAATACGAAGGGGCAACGGCAGCCGCATCAAAATGTGCCCTTAATTGTTTTATCTCCTTAATCACATTGGCATATTCAATACCGCTGGTGCTTACCGTTTTCTTATCGGCATTTAATATGGCATAGTGGTATTGTTCGCCTCCCGTAACCGGACGATCAAACCTGTAATTACAAACAAACTTATTGCCACCGGCAAAAGCATGCCATATCCACATACGCACAGCACCCGGCAATGGCTGCGGGTTGAACCTTCCCCAGTTTACCTGCCCCGGCTGCAGTTCCATAACGCCTGTCACTCCGTTAAACGAACGGAACAGGTCATTGGCAAAACCAATACTTGCCGGAGACCCCATCCGGAAACCTTGTTTACCCACTCCTTTGTCGTAACCCGCAACAAGGTATTTGGTATAGGTAAGAAAATCAAGGCCATCAATTTTTGCAGGGTCAACATCCGCATGTTCAGGCATCAGGTTGGTGGTTATCCATTGCCCGGATGAAATATGTTTGCGCAGGGTTTTATATTGAAGCGTCAGAAAATCATTGGCCTCTTCTGCCGAAAAACGTTTGAAGTCCAGCACAGCATGTGGCGATGGTTGTGCAATCAGTTCCTTCTGGTTAGGAATCCTGATCTGGTCAAAATCCTTATAAAGAATACTCCAGAAAGCAGTACCCCATGTTGCATTCAGCGCATCAATGGTTTTGTACTTTGCACTGAGCCATGTTCTGAAGCGTTGCTGTGCCGCTTCGCTGTAATCATACTGACCATAATGGGATGGCTCATTATCTAATTGCCAGCCCCAGATGCGTTTGTCATTCGCATAATGCCTGCCAATGGCTTCCACCATTTTTTCAACATACTCCCTGTAAACCTTGCTCGACCATGAAATCTGCTGTCTCGAGCCATGCTGCATGGTCCTTCCCTCATCGTTCACCATCAGTATCTCCGGGTGTTTTTGCGCCAGCCATGCCGGAGGTGTGGGTGTCGAAGTACACATGATTACTTTTATTCCGTTCTGGTATGCCAGTTCAACAGCCTCGTCTAACCAGGTAAAATCAAACTTGCCTTCTTCCGGCTCAATAAAAGCCCAGGCAAACTCGCCAAAGTGTGTAAACTCGAACCCAAGCTCTGCCATCTTTTTTATATCGCCAGCCCACTGCTCTTTTGGCCAGTGTTCGGGATAATAATACGTACCGATGGTCATCAAATCGGCTTTGGGAAAATAGGTCTGGGGATTGGGCACCTGCAGGTATGCTTTGCCTGCAACAAGCAAAAAGAGGCAAACGAAAAACTGTTTCATATTCTTGAAAATATAGTTGAAAGAGGGTGTAAGGTAGCTATTTATGATTTCGGTGTCATGCTGGACTTGCCTGCCCCGGGCTTTGATCCGGGGATATGGCCTACGTTGAGACCCCGGCTCAGGGGCCGGGGTGACACGATTTCAATCCGGCCACCGTTGTCATAGCTGGCTGGTTGATTGGTGTTATGCCAGGCTTCAACCTGTCATGCCGGACTTGCCTGTCCCGGACTTGATACGGGAATCCGGCATCTCCTTCTGCTTACGAGACCCCCGGGTCAAGCCCGGGGTGACACGATTGAGCGACTGGGCACCGTCGTCATAGCTGGCTTGTTAATTGGTGTTATGCCGGGCCTCAACCTGTCATGCCGGACTTGCCTGTCCCGGACTTGATACGGGAATCCGGCATCTCCTTCTGCTTACGAGACCCCCGGGTCAAGCCCGGGGTGACACGTTTGAGAATTCGGCCACCGTTGTCGTACATGGCTTGTTAATTGGTGTCATGCCGGGCCTCAACCTGTCATGCCGGACTTGATCCGGCATCTCTTTTATTTTGAGTTTTTGTACCTCGTATGAGACCCCGGCTCCCCTTTAAACTATATTCAATTATCTTAAACAACATTAAACCATATTCAACCACCATCAACAACATTCAACCATATTCAACCACCTTAAACAACATTCAACCACCCTCCCTTCCCATCTTCCTGACTTCCTGTCTTTCCGTCTTTCTGACTTCCAACCTCTGACTTCCAACCTCTGACCTCCTCCCTCCCTCACCCCATCTTCAAAATCTTCGCTGCCCCGTAGCGCTTTACCGGACGTACTTCGGTGTTGGTAAGCGGGATGCCAAACTCAAGTCCGATGGACAGCACCAGTGTATAATCACTTGTATCCGCAGGAGAAACAACCGCAGCCCTAAGTTCTGTGGCAGGCATCCGTTGCTTGGCCGGTTGCCAGTCTGTAGCTGCCACCACCGGAAACACTTCCTCTCCCGCTACAGGCAGAAAGGCTTTTCTTTCTTCGTTATAGACAATATCAGGCACAGCCCCCAATACCATTACCAAGCGGTACAGGGGATGACCCGCCGGGTTGCTGAGGTTGATACCCGGTACCAGTTCCGGCAGTTGCACTGTGGCGCTGGCATTGCTCCTGTTGATGCCAAACTGCAGCGGGTGTTTGATGTAGCTTTCAAAATTCTGCTTGCGGTTCAGGCTGAAGCCCTCTAACCGTTGGGGGTGCTGCGAGATAAGCACTCCTCTTTTGCCAAGGGGTGCAGCCGGGTCTTCGTTTTGTATAAACCGGAACAGCCCGTTCAGGGCACCGGCATAGGGATAGTCGGACAGGTGCTTTACGGGGAACATACTGCGGATGAGGGTGGCCGTGGCAGCGGTGCAGGCTTTCCACTCTTCGTTGTTAAGCCGGGTGATGGCATAGGCCTTATCCTGCTTGATGCGCTGGCGGCCGGGGCCGCTTTTACGCCTCACCACTATCTTGTCTGAGCCGGGCAGACGGTAGGCACAAAAATCGCCCATGCCGCCGGTAAAGTTCATCCCTCCTGATATAATCGCCATTGTTTCCTGGTTTGGGGTAAAGATAGCCAAAGCGGCTGAAATACTAAATAATTTAGCAATATTTTTTACCCCTTTCTGCCGGAGTTATGGCAGGGTTCTCCCATAGCTGCTATTGGTTGGGAGAAATATGAGACAACTATGGGAGAACTATGGGACAAGTATGGGAGAACCCCCTGGTTGGGTGGCTGTGGCTTGGCCTGAAAAAGCTTTCAGGGCGGGGGCTGGTAACAGGTTTTGCTTTACAAGGTGGCCGCAGCCCCGGTAATAATAACTGTAACCTTGTGAAAATGGTTAAAAATGTATTTTTTGTACAATTTTTAAAAAAAAACAAACATCATTGTAATTACATTAAAACTGTATTACATTCGTTAATAGTATTCATATATGTGTCATTGGCAAACATTTGGAAACTGTACTTTAATTAAGTTGCTTAAGATTGATGCTGGCATTAATAAATTTTTAGTAATTCAATTTTGATGACCCAAATGCAAAACCAGACAAAAAGTAACTTGTTCTAAATCCAATAAGAGAGTATATTTTATTTGTCTTATAAAACCTTATACGAACCACAAAATGTAAACCTTATTACTAATGTATAAAACTGCTTACGGAGTATTTAACGGAAATAGTTGGGAGGATTTCTGCCAACAATGCTTTAAGAAAAAATATGAAAGTGACGGCTATCAAGAAATGCCAGCTACTTTCAAAGGTGATTTAGGAATTGAAGGTTATACAAGAACCGGAGTTTTGTTTCAGTGCTATTGCCCTGACATGGAATACGACCCAACAAAACTTTATGAGGCACAGCGAGACAAGGTCACAAAAGATTTAGGCAAGATTCTATTAAATGAAAAAGAACTTAAAACATATCTTGGAGACACAAAAATTTGTAAATGGATTTTTGTTACACCAGAATACACAAATAAGGAACTTGTAAGACATTGCAGAGAGAAAGCCCAGGAATACAGAGATTTGAAAAACCAAATTTTCACAGACGATTTTGATGTTTTAGTTCACGACATAGAATTTTTCTCGGCAGAAATTCCAATAGTGCTAAACTTCAGACAGGATAAGATTGATATTGATGCGCCACAAAAAACTACGCCAAAGGAAATTGCAGATTGGAAGACAAAGCAAATTTCTCTTGTTGACAATGCAGTAAAGAAACACGGACAGCGTATACCTTCAACAGCAGCAAAGGTTGATGAAAAGATAAATAAGCTAACACAAAAATCCGTAAGCGATTTTTTGAATGGCGATGCTATGATTAGAAAGTGGGCAGAGAAATATCAAGACCAATATGAAAAATTTCAAAAAGTTGTAAGTCAGTTTGAAGAAAGCGTTGAAACAAAGTGTGCCGTTTTCAGTAGCGACAACAATACTCTTTACAACGAAATTGAAAGTGAGTTAAGAATAAAAATACAAGCATCGTTTAATTGGTTAGATGAAACAATGATTGACCGATTGACTAACAGAGTAATGGCAGATTGGATTTTGCGTTGCCCAATAAGTTTTGAATAATGGAAGAACTACTAATAAAGAAATTATCCTTTACTAAGAGACCTATTCCGCTTCCAGCGGAATATCGTCCTATGTATAAGATTGCGTTAATTGTAATGATTCTCAAATACTGTTGCAGAGGCGAATCTTCAAACCTATTGAAGCTACATTTATTCTCTTGGGCTTTGGCATCAGAAAAAAACATGGAAGAACTTCGTGACTATGTAATAAGCAATTTCAAAACTGACTTTTCTATTTGGGGAATTGAACCTGCCTTGAACAGAGCTTTGCAACTTGCAGTTGCAGAAAATATTTGCGACATTGTAAGTGGAAAAAACTATAAACTAACTGAAAAGGGAAACAAGTTTTTTGAAATGATAAAATCAGACAGAGAACTATTTGAAATTGAAAAAACCTTTCTCACATTTATTGGCAAAAACCTCATAACCGATAGTCGGATAACAGCTATGACCCAAAAATGGAATCTTTTCTATGTTGAAAATTAGAGCAATCAAATTAGAGGTAAACACCGCTAGCGGTTTGTTTGGTGCAGAATATTCTTTTACCAACGGACTGAATATTATTCGTGGTGATAACAGCACAGGTAAATCAAGTTTGTTTCAATCCATTCTTTACGGATTAGGTTTTGAAGAATTGCTTGGCGGAAAAAACGAAAAGACAATGCAATCAGTATTGAAAGACCAAGTGGAGTTTCCTGACGGAAAACTCCACCCTGTCAATCAATCATTCGTTTATCTTGAAATTGAAAACAAGGAAATAGTAACAGTAAAAAGAAGCATTACCAGTGATGCAAGAAAAGCACAGTTGGTTGATGTATTTTCAGGAGCATTACTTACAGGCAATAAAAAAGAGTTACCAAGCCGACCAATGTATGTTCACGACAAAGGCGGTGCATCAGATGATACGTATGGGTTTCATCTTTTCCTTTCTGAATTTTTGAATTGGAATTTACCCGAAGTAGTTACAACCAAAGGCGAACTTTCCCATTTGTATTTACAACAAATTGCCCCCGCATTTATTGTTGAGCAAAAATCAGGTTGGTCAGATTTTTTTGCTACACTTCCCTATTACGCAATGCGTAACACTGAAAGCCGTGTTGTAGAATTTTTGTTAAACATGGATGTTTTTGAAAATGAAAAACGCAAGCAAACATTAAGTTCAAGCAAGCAACAACTTTCAAACAAATGGAACAGTTTGTTCTTTTCGTTCAACAAGTTGGCTGAAAAAAGCGGTGGAACATTGAGAGGTTTGGAACAAAATCCAAGCATCATAAATAATTTCGGCGGTATTTACATTGCGATGCTGAAAGACGATAAGGAAATCACAATTTCAGATTTCAACGAGCAACAAAAAGCAGATCTTGTTCAACTTGAAAAGCAGCAAACAACTACTGTAGGAAACAATATTAATAAAAATGAGGAAGCATTGAAGAAACTTACAGACAAGCTGAATCAGTTGTCGTTGAACTATGAAATGCTTTCACCCGAACTCAATTACGACAATGAGAAATTGAAACAATACAGGAAACAGTTAGAAGCAGTTCAAGAAGATTTACGCAAGAACAAAGGAGCATTGAAAGTAAAAAGTTTAGGTTCTGAACTCCCTGCTGAAACTGCTACTGACAGTTGCCCAACTTGTCATCAGCCGATAAAAGATTCTTTGCTTCCAAGCGAAATCAAACAAACTCCAATGAGAATTGAAGACAATGTTTCTTTTCTTGAAGCACAACAGAAGATGATTGAAGTTTACATTGAAGGGCAAGAAAAGGTTATCAAGGACAAGGGAAAGAAACTGATTGTTTATCAAACCCAACTCACTGAAACACGTCAACAAATCCGTGATACAAAAAAGGAATTAGTGCAAGATGAAAGATTACCTTCCGTTTTAGAAATTGAGAGACGATTGAACTTGCAAAAGAAGGTTGAGTTTTATAGCCGTGTAATTGAAGAGTTTGCACAACTGATTGAAGAACTCAAAGCTCTTTCAAAAGAGTTAGACCGAATACTTTCGAGAGAAAAAGATTTGCCTAAAGATTTCTTTTCTGCAGAAGACAGAAAGAAACTTGCATCGCTGCAAGAAAACTTTATTGCCTTCCTTCGCAAGTTCAATTACCAGAGCAAGCCGTTTGAGGCAATCAAAATTTCAAGTGATAACTATATACCAGTTGCTCAAAAAATGGTTGGCGAACAATTGTTCTACAACATCAAGTTTGACTCATCAGCAAGTGATTTCATTCGTTGCCTTTGGGCTTACTACACATCCTTATTCAAAACATCAGTTGCATTTCACACTAACCATCCAATGCTTTTGATTCTTGATGAGCCTAAACAACAAGACATGGCAATCGGAAATTTCAGAACATTTCTCTCAGAACTTTCTCAGTTCAGAGATCAACAAGTAATAGTGTTTGCATCATTTGAAAACTCTGACGGTTCCTTTACCGAAACAACAGATGGATTAAAATTTTCTCTCAATCGAATTGAGAAAAAATTAATTAAACCAATGAAGCAGTATTAATATGCGATTATTATTTGCAATTCTAACTTTAATATAAACCAAAATGAAAAAAACAGTATTCTACGCATTAGCAGTTCTCATGCTTTCAACAGCATTTGAATCCTGTACAACAAAGTCAAACAAAATCAAAGTAGGCTATTTACCAATTGCTGAATGTTTGCCACTTTATGTGGCGAAAGAAAAGGGCTACTTTGAAAAATACGGATTAGAAGTTGAACTTGTATCTGAGTCAGGTGGTCCCGCCGTATTCAAAGAACTTGAAGCTGGAGCTATTGAAATTGGATTTTCCAATGTAGTTACACTTGTCAAACAAAACAACGCTGGAAAAGATTATAATTCAGTTTTCGGAGCAACCTATGAAACTGCGACCAATATAAATCATGCAATTTTTGGAAGGAAAGATTCGCCTATTTCACTTGATTCAAATGCAAAGTTTGGAGTAAACGCCAGAAATAACGTTGAGGAGCTAATGTTACTTCATTTCTTGAAGGGAAAAGGCATGACCCTAAATAAAAAACTACTAACACATTTTGTAGAAGTACCATTCCCCCAAATGCTTTCAAGTTTAAGAGACAAAAATATTGATTATGGATGCGTTGTTGAACCTTCAATTACTATAGCAAAAAACGACACCATTTCCCTGAAATATGTAGGCAACCATTATCCAGCAACAGAGTCAAATAAGGTCTTAGTGGCAACTTATGTGTCTAAGAAATCAACAATAAATGCCAAAAAGAAAGACATTGATAGTTTTATTAAGGCAATGTCAGACGCTACCGATTATATTAATGGAAAAAACGCCGACCCAAGAGATTTTATTAAAAAGTATGCAAAAATTGATGAAAAACTCTTGCCTAAAATTTCATTACCTGAATTCTCAGCCAAAATTGATGAAACGGAATTATCTGAAATAATAGAATTAATGTATAGCACAGAACTAAATTTCAACAATTCTTTCATAGCTAACCCTGAAAACAAAATAAGTGCAACCAGCTTGATTTTCAAATATGAATAATAGTATTCATCACAACCTTATTGCAGACAAAGTTTCTTTCCGATATAAAGATTCAGACAAGAAAGAACATAAATGGGAAGGATTAAATTTCCAAGTTGAGAATGGTTCTGTCACTTCAATCCTAGGAGAATCAGGTGTCGGAAAAACTACTTTATTAAAAATCCTTTCAGGTATTCATGCACCTGAAAAAGGCAGTGTGTACATCAACTCACCGGCAAACGTAATTCAGCAACCACAATCTCCAATATTTGTAGTCTTTCAAGATTACAATTTAACACTACTACCTTGGCTTACTGTAAGGCAGAATATACTGCTAGGGCAATACAAGACTGGGAATAAAATTACAAATGAAAGTGTTCTCAAAATCGTAAAAGAACTTTTTAAAGAGTTCCATTCCGATCATGAAGCTTTCTTAAATAAATATCCCAACAACCTAAGTGGCGGGCAAAGACAGCGTCTTCAAATTGCAAGAGCATTGGTCTCAGACGCTCAATTTATTATGTTTGACGAACCCGATTCAGCAGTTGATTTTAGAACAAAATCATCAATTAGAGAACTAATTAAATACCTATCAAAAGAAAAAAAAATTGGCGTTATTGTAATCACGCATGACATTGAAAATGCCATAGCATTTTCAAATAAGATTTACGTTTTAGCAAGACAGGATAAAGAAGCGGTGTTAAAAGAGTTCTTAGTTCCAGATGTATTACAAAAAAAGGGAAGCTTCAGTGAAGTAGTGGAAGCTGATGAATTTCAGATATTCAAAAAACAAATTATTGATCAATTTTACAAACTTGAAAATGCCCCTGCTTAAGAAATTAATTTATTCTTTGGGTGCAATTCTACTAATTGGAATTGTGTACTTTTTTTTATTGCGCCATGTGTATTACAATCAAACAACTAAATCATTCACAGAATCATCTTTGAACGAGAATTTCCTCGATGTTCTTAAAGGATTAGTTAATATAGACTTTAATGGAAAATCTGTTTCAATATTTTCATTAACATTAATCACACTACTTCATTTCATTGTTTCATTTATTATTGCTGTCATTTTAGGAATTACTATAGGCGTTATAGTAGGCACTAATAAAACAATTGGCAAAGCTTCTGACTATTTTATTAACTTCTTTAGAGTTCTGCCAAGTATTGTATTCATTATTGTCTTTAAGTATCAATTAAAATTCTTTGAAAACCATGTTTACTTTGTTGGTGTTATTGCTTGCATTTGGCCTGTAATTATAAATACAAAATCAGGCGTAGAAAAAGTTAACAAGACCTTAAGAGAGTCAATAAGCACACTCAATATACCAAGATTAAAGAAGTTAATACTTTTTACATTGCCTGAAGCTTCACCTAATATTTGGGATGGAATTAAAACCAGTTTAGGCATTGCTTTCCTTATTTCGATTACGTGTGAATACCTTTCAAAATCTCTTTTTGGACTTGGAGCTATCCTAAGCTTCTATGATGAGAACCCTGGAAGTGTTTGTCAAAGTATGATTATTATTTTGTGGATTGGTTTATTAGGTGTAATGACGAATTTCCTTTTTGATTATCTTGAAAGCAGAATATCATGGTTAAAAAATCAATTCAGCACAGATGATGAATAGTTTAAAAGAAACTGAATTCAAAAGCCTTGCAAACTCTTTGAACAAAGATGGGTTAGACTGGAGTATCATTTCAGTGTACCTAACCAAAAGGCCAATCGCCTTTGAGCATCCAAGCAAATTCTGTTTATGTAGAGAAATTGCTTATTTGAATATGGAAAACAAAGTTTATCAAGTCGGAAAATTATATGTCCCTACTAATCGTATAAGGAATATAATTTTTTTTATTCGCTTGGCATTTAGCAGAAAAACCTTCGGCCATTTTATCACAAAACATTATAAAGATAAATTTAAATTCAATGTTATTGAATCAAGCGAACCTACAAAAGGGTATAACATTTTATTTAATCCAAATGCACTAATTCGTTATAGCAAAAGAGTAGTAGAAATCAAAAAATCAAAATTTAAATTTTATGTTGAAGAAGAATTTGAAGTTTCTTAGTAGCATATCAGTTCTATTGTTATTATTCTCTTGTCATAACAATATTAATATAGAAACGAAATCCATTGTGGATTCTTCAAATATTTGCATACATAATGACACTGTTGCATTTGCTAAACTTGATTCAAATTCAAGTAATCGAACTTTCAAGAATTGCTTATTCAATTTTTCCGTCACAGAAAACTGCAAAATGACTAATGTCAAGTTCGATAAAGGTGTTTTTCCTGACATGGATTTCATGAAATGTAAATTAAAGGATGTATCCTTTGTCAATTGCAGTTTCAAAGAAATTCGTATTACAAACGCCAAAACAATTGAAAATCTTTTATTTGATAATACTCAATTTGACAAAATTGTGATTGACCAATCTCCTTTTCAATCAATTCAAATATTCACTTCTGAAACTGATACTGTTAAATCCGTATTGATTCAGAATTGCAATAATTCCGATGGGATAATTTTTTCGGGGAACTTTAAAGAAATCATACTGGAAGGTGGTCAAATTAACAACTTAGATATTACCGACATTAGAAATTCTGATTGCCAAATCACTGTTATCTCTACTAGCCTTGTTCATCCAAACCTATTTAGTAATGAGACAAAACAACCATCGGTTTTCTTTAATGCTTCATTAGAAAATGCTCAATTCAGTCCTGATAATGAATCAATTTTGGCAGAAGAATTCAAAATTGATGAATTAAGCACAAAGGAATCATATTCTACCGAGCGAACTTCAATAAAGAAAAAATATATCACCGTAAGAACTGCTTATAATCATCTCTCAAAAATCTTTGGTGACCAGAAAAAATACGACATGTCCGATTACTTTGACTTCAGATCAAAAGTTTGCGACAGAAAGTTAAAAACAACAAGATTTCGAGGATTTTTAAGTTACGTTTTTCATGAAAAGATGAGAGGAAATTATGGGACTAGCTCAATCACAGTTTTGAAAACAATGTTGGATATTTTTCTGTTTTTTACACTTGTGTATTTCCTTTTAGGTTTTTTCAATTATTCCTTTGGATTCTACATTAACACAAAATTTTCTGGAGAGCACTTAGAGAACGAAAAACCCACCCTAATAACACTTAGGCATAATATTACAAAGTTACTAAGCTATATCAAGCATTGCTTTGTATTTAGTCTGAATCAAATGATTTTAGGAGGCATAAGTAGAGATTTTCATATTTACGATTTCTCAGTTTGGTTTTTATTTCCTCCTAGAAAATATGGGGCGATTGGAATAGGAAGGTATATTTCTCTTGTACAAAATATTGTTGGACTAATGATGCTTTTTTTTCTCATTACAGCCTTTCTTAAGTTAAATCGTTAATGTTATTAATGTAGTATGAAGCGGAATTATTGGTATCACTTTCAAAATAGCTGAAAAATTGCATAGCTATAACAGTTAAGCAAATACTTGTATAGCCATTTTAGTAAACAAATGGACACTGTATAGCTGATTTAGTAACCCCGGAAAACTGTATAGTTTTTTTAGTAAGGGACAGCCTCCCCCAAACCTGCATAAACCTACACAAACCTCCACAAACAGGCTTTTTTCTGCAATAATGTACACAAACCTGCACAAACCTTTCCAAACCGGAAACCGGCCCTCCGGTACCGCTGTATGTTTGCCCTGTACTCAAAAAATATAAGACACGACAACCGCAGCAGCTACGACAGCCTTACCAATCCCATCCGCATCGCTTTCCCACACAACTGAAATAC
>CALLZY010000052.1 GCA_937858715.1 uncultured Chitinophagaceae bacterium
CCTTTTGTATCAGGGCATTTATCCACATCATCAATAATACCATCGCCATCCCTGTCTGATGGTGGTGGCGGAGGTGGCGGTGGCGGAGGTGGAGCCACTTCTTTCTTCTTGCCGATACGACCGGCAATACCAATATTATGCTGGAAATGATAGTTAGCAGTTTCAGTAGTAAGAGGCACTCTGTAAGTAGAGTTAACAAACAGGTGTGCATCATCAAAGAAGTTTACTTTAAATCCTAATCCTAATGGCATGAATGCACCATAATACGATTTATATTTATGACCACCTATACCTGCGGTGATATAAGGCTGCATCCAGAATTTCTCTGATACCATTTTCAGTTGCAAAGCAGCATTTGCTTCCAGCAAAAGACTGTTATTGGTAAAAGTTCTGTTTGTCATCGGATAGTTAACAAAAGAACCACCCAATGTTGCAGATACATCCACATGCTTTCTGAGGCCACGGAAATAAGTAACAGCAAGACCGGGACTCATATCTCTTAATTTACCCCATGATTTAGTGTTCAGTACAGAACTGAGTGAAGTGGTACGTATTCTGCTTGCAGTTGTAAAATCATTCAAAAAGAAACTGACACCTATTGCCCTCGGCCTTACTTCATCGTCCTGAGCCTTGGCGGCGGGAACAAAAAGGTACAGTGCAAATAATGCAAATAATAACTTCTTCATAAAGAGATAGTTTGGTTTTAATCTCAACAAAAATAACTGGTATGTTCTATATCCGAAAATAAATTTATTGGCAAAAAGAGCCTTCTTTTTAGAAAACTAACCAAAAACCCGACAAAATACCAATCCTGAGGTCAGATTCAGCTTATTTACCAGCAAAATACTTCTCTCTGAGCTTTTTATCCTCAGTATATACATCATCGTAAAAGTTGATACCGCCTGGGCCGCCATCACAGGTTATATACCGGATATAAACCGGTATTTTGTTTCGTACCGGGATGGACATCTTTTTCTTCACCGTAAGCCACTTGTTAAGCGAATCAATCTTTGTATAATTTCTGCCACCAGAGACAAGGCTGTCATTTCGCAGGATATAATTGGCCAGTCTGCGCCACTCCTGCACCCTTACACATCCGTGACTGAGTGACCGGTAAGCATTCCCAAATAAATACCGCTGGTTGGTGTCGTGCAGGTAAACTGCATATTTATTGGCAAAAACAAATTTGATAATCCCCAGCGCATTGGCATCGCCGCTGCCCTGCACCACCCTGAAAGGGATTGACTTGCTGTACTTCGACCAGTCAACCGTAAACGGATCCACCTCCTCTCCTTTTGAATCAACCAGGCTGAATCCCCTTTTTGAAAGGTAACCAGGATTCTTTTTTACAGCCGGTAAAATTTCTTTTGTGATTATACTTGCAGGTGGTAACCACTGAGGATAGGTGATTATTTCAGAAATCTGGCTGTTCAGCAGCGGAGTCCTTGTTAAGGGTTTGCCGGTAATAACTTTTGAGGAAAATTTTATATCCCCATTTTCATACACATACAATGTGTTTGAAGCCGCATTTACCCAAATAAATTTACCAGGAAGCTTGCCAGGCAAATGTTTGTATTTGTCAAGGCTTAAGGCAATTCTTACAAATTTGTCTTTATCAGAACTGTTCAGCATCCTGATAGTGCCTTCTCCTGCTTTACCGTCAACAGTAATATTCTTCTCTTTCTGGAACTTTTTAACTGCATCGGCCAGGTGTGCAGAATCAGCGGGAATGTTGGCAGAATCCAGGTAGCCGCCTTCA
>CALLZY010000053.1 GCA_937858715.1 uncultured Chitinophagaceae bacterium
TTTGAATTCAAAGAGCCGTTGGCACAAAGCCCTTCACACCGTATACTTGCCATCCGCCGGGGCGAGAAAGAAGGTTTCCTTATCATGACAATTAATATTGACAAAGAAACAGCAGTCGAGGAACTGAAAAGAGAGTTGCTGAAATCAGCAGCACCAGCTGCAAAGCAAGTGGCATTTGCCATCGAGGACGCATATAACCGTCTTTTGCAGCCTTCTATTGAAACAGAATTCCGGATGGCAAGCAAAACAAAGGCAGATGAAGAAGCGATAAGGGTCTTTGCAGAAAACCTGCGGCAGTTATTGCTGGCTTCGCCGTTGGGACAAAAGCGAATCATGGCCATTGACCCCGGATTCAGAACAGGATGCAAAGTAGTGTGTCTTGATGAGCATGGAACATTTTTGAAATACAATACTATCTTCCCTCATGCACCACAGAACGATAAGTATGGTGCCACACAAACTATTAAAGAACTGGTAACTGCATTTAATATTGAGGCTATCGGTTTTGGCAATGGCACAGCCAGTAAAGAAACAGAAGAGATGGTACGTGGTATTGATTTTGGAAAACAAGTTTCCATTTTTATGGTGAACGAAAGCGGGGCCTCTATTTATTCTGCCAGCGAAGTGGCAAGGGAAGAATTTCCTGATGAAGATGTTACTGTTCGTGGAGCCATCAGTATTGGAAGAAGACTGCTGGACCCGCTGAGTGAACTTGTAAAGATTGATCCGAAAAGTATTGGTGTTGGTCAGTATCAGCATGATGTGAACCAGAACAAACTGAAAGACTCTCTCGACCAGGTGGTGGAAAGCTGTGTGAACTTTGTAGGTGTGGACGTAAACACTGCCAGCAAGCATCTGCTGACCTATGTTTCCGGGTTGAGCTCAACAGTTGCAAAGAATATTGTGGAATACAGAACAAAGAACGGGGCTTTTAAAAGACGGGATGAGCTGAAGAAAGTATCTATGCTGGGCCCCAAGGCCTTTGAGCAATGTGCAGGGTTCTTAAGAATACCAAATGCTGAAAATCCGCTGGATAATTCCGCAGTGCATCCGGAAAGTTATCATGTGGTCGAAGCAATGGCTGCTAAAGCCGGCAGCACTGTTCCGGAGCTTATAAAAGATGCTGAGCTGCGAAAACAACTGAAAGCGAAGGATTTTATTACGGAAACAATCGGTCAGTTCACTATTGAAGATATTTTGAAAGAACTGGAGAAGCCCGGCCGTGACCCCCGTTCACCAATTGAAGAATTCCGTTTTGCCGAAGGTATAAGAACTATGGAAGACTTAAAGCCCGGTATGAAACTGCCCGGTATTGTTACTAACATAACCAATTTTGGTGCTTTTGTAAATATTGGAGTAAAGCAGGATGGGCTGGTGCATATATCACATTTAGCAAACCGCTACATCAGCGACCCGAACGAAGCAGTGAAACTGGGCCAGAAAGTGATGGTAACCATACTGGAAGTGGATATTGCCCGAAAAAGAATTGCTTTGTCATTGAAGGAAGCAGGTGACAGGCAGGAAGCCAGAAGCCAGAGACCGGATACAAAAGGTCCGAAATCTTTCAATAAGAAACCAGAGCCAATGAATGCTTTTCAGGCCAAGCTGATGGAGCTGAAAAAGAATTTCAAAGATTGATACTGCCTTGTCTGCGCTGCCGTACTCTGAATACAGCCTGTGAAATACTGCTCAGGCTTTTTTGTGAAACAGACCTAAAAGAATTACTTAGGAAGTCCTCATCTCTGGAAAGTCAAATTTTGGCTGGAAATGATAATATTTTCCATTAAAAAAGCGAAAACGTACAGTATTAACCCCGTCTCTCGATGGTAACTTGAGTTCAGTTAGCTATAGTTCTATATCTGAAATTTGGGTTACCAATGAAACGATTGCTCCGGTTCTTACCGCTTCTTTTTTTGCTGCTGTCCATCAACGGATTTGCAGTGGAAATCTTTGTTTCTCCTCTTGGAAATGATTCTAACCCGGGTACAAGAGATCAACCTCTGGCTACCTTGCAGGCTGCTTTGCTTAAAGCGAGAGACTTACGCCGGTTGAATGATGCTTCGATAACAAACGGCATCCATATTATTTTACGGGGCGGTACTTACCAGGTTCTGGAAACGATTGTCATACGACCGGAAGATAATGGTACCCGTGAAAGTTCCACCTTTATTGAAGCTGCTCCCAATGAAAAGCCTGTGTTGAGTGGAGGTGTACAAATCAGCAACTGGAAAAGAGTAACGGCAAACATCAATGGTTTGCAAAAGAACATACAAACAAATATATGGGTGGCTGATTTACCAATGGTGAATGGCAATGCTTTTAACTTCCGGCAGTTGTGGGTGAATGATGTAAAAGCTGTACGGGCAAAGTCTTCCAACGGAGATACGATGCTGCGTATTGTAAACTGGAACAAAGCTGAAGCTGCCTGTGTGATTCCAACATTACCTTTTCTGAATTTAGATAAGACAAACGGATTGGAACTGTTTATTCATCAATGGTGGGAGATTGCCAGTCTGCGTGTAAAGAAAGTGCAGGTAATGAGCGACAGTACAAAACTGTTTTTTCATCAGCCCGAAAGCAAAATTCAAAACGAACATCCCTGGCCTGCTCCGTGGATCAGTACCGAAACAGGTAACTCTGCATTTTATTTAACCAATGCACTGCAGTTCTTAGATGAACCGGGTGAATGGTATGCCGATGTTGCGAATAAAAAAATCTATTACTGGCCCCGTAGCAACGAAAACTTAGCAACGGCAAAAGTATTGGCGCCTTTTACTGAAACATTAATCCGTGTGGAAGGAACCATTGATGCGCCTGTAAAAAACCTGGTGATGGATGGTCTTTCTTTTCAGCATACAGGTTGGTTACGTCCTTCGCTGCAGGGGCATGTGCCGCACCAGGTGGGATTGTATATGACAGAAGCATACCGGTTAAAGCCTGCTGGAACAAAGGCAAAGCCGATGTTGGATAACCTGGCATGGATTGGCCGGCAGGCAGCAGCGGTTGAAATGACTTATGCAGTGCGTACAAGAATCAAAAACTGTTCTTTTCTTCATTTGGCGGCAACTGGTATTGATCTGAAAAAAGGTGTGCAGGATAACATGACGAAGAATAATCTCTTCAGCGATATTGGTGGTACAGCCATCTTATCCGGTAATTATGGTGATGAAGGAAGAGAAATTCATTTGCCGTTTAATCCGAAAGATAACAGGGAGAAATGTGATGTGATTTTCATTGAGAATAATTTTATTACCAATGCCACGAATGAAGACTGGGGCACAGTGGGTATTGGCTGTGGTTTTGTAAGCAGGACAAGTATCCGTCATAACGAAATTGAAAACGTATCGTACAGCGGTATCAGTTTGGGTTGGGGTTGGTCGCCGGAAGAGAATATGATGAAGGGCAACCGGATTGTTGCCAACAAAATTCATCATTACGGCAAATGGAATTACGATTGTGCAGGTATTTATACCTTAAGTGCACAGCCCGGTTCTGTTATTGAAGACAATTATATCGACAGTATTTATAAATCGCCCATTGCACATTTACCCTCTCACTGGTTTTATATTTATAATGATGAGGGTTCTTCGCATTTCACGGTTAAAAATAACTGGACACCTTCTCAAAAGTATTTACAGAATGCCAATGGTCCGGGTAATGTGTGGAGCAACAATGGTCCGCAGGTGCACGACAGTGTAAAACAAAATGCCGGATTAGAAAAACGGTTTCAATACTTAACAGCGAATAAAACGCCAAAGCTCCGGGCAATTAACGAAGAACATAACGAAGTGATTGAACTGGTGGTGAAGGATGGACAAACGCTGGATATAACAAAGCTGAAACAGTTACTTGCGCAGAACAATATGGACAGCAGCGCCATTTATCAATGGCAGAATCATTATGTCATCTTTAGTAAAGTGCAGGATTTAGGTGTGATGGAAGGCAGGCTGCAGAATCATTTTCCGGAAGCAGTGGTGAAGGCATATCACAATATGTTTTATGAGTTCAGCAAGAAGAAACATTGTACAGATAAAGTGGTTGCAAAGGAGTGGGAGCATATTATTCTTACAGCCAATCTTGTTGCAGATAAAAAATTACAGAAGGAGTATTTGAATTATCATGCCACACAGTTTGAACAATGGCCTGAAGTAGCAAAAGGTTTCTGCAATGCAGATTTTCAACAGCTGTTGCTGTTCAGGAATGGACGCCAGTTAATGTTGGTGATCAGTATTCCGAAAGGTGAAAGCCTGGATCATCTCAATCCAAAAACAACGGAGAACAATCCAAGAGTGGATGAATGGAATAAGATGATGAAAAAATACCAGGAGGGAATTGAAGGGACAAAGAAAGGAGATACGTGGGTGTTCTTACAAAAACTATAAAAGTTATACTATGCTGAATATTGGAATATTAGGTTTAGGAGAAGGCCGCAGCACTATTTCCGCGGCATTGAACAGTAAAAAACTGAACCTGAAAATGATTTGTGATACAAATCTTGAAGTCTGCCGCCAACGGGCCGATGAGTTTAAGATGTATGACTATACCACTGATTACAATGAGATGCTGAATGACGAAGAAATTGATATTGTTGCCATCTATACACCAGACCATTTACATGCTGAGCATATTTCTATGGCTTTGCAGCATGGCAAACATGTTATTTGTACCAAACCTTTTATTGATGATTTAAGCAGGGCAAAAGAATTGCTGGAGATTCAGCAGCAAACAGGCAAGAGTGTATTTGTGGGTCAAAGCTCCCGTTTCTTTGAGCCGTATAAACGTCAGCGTAAAGATTTTGAAGCAGGAGAGATTGGCGAACTCATTACGATCGAAAGTCATTACAATGCAGATCATCGTTGGTTCCTGGAAAAGAAATGGGCATTGGAAGATTCTTTCAAATGGTTGTATGGAGGTTTGAGCCACCCTGTTGATTTTATCCGTTGGTATTTACCCAACATTGAAGAAGTAATGGGTTATGGGATGATAAGTACAAACGGTAAAAAAGCCGGACTGAAAAATGAAGATACAATGCACTTCATCTTTAAATCAACTGATGGCCGTGTTGCAAGAGTAAGTGGAGTATATACCTCACCAACGCAACCTGTGCAGAGGGAGAGTGGCATGAGTTGCGTCTTACGTGGAACGCAAGGGGCCTCACAGGCAGATTATCATGAATTGCGTTATGCAATCACTGATAAAACTGGCGAAGAACGGATTGTTACTTGGGGCGACAGTTATTTAAAATACTACTTCCGGTTCGAGGGGCAAAGCCATCATGCCGGCGAATACCAAAACTATCTTGAATATTTTGTTGATTCAATTGAACAGGGCTTTACTGCTTATCCTGATATGAAAGAAGGAATCGGAACGGTTGCATTATTACAGGCAATGGATAAAAGTTTGCAAACAGGCAAGCCGGTGAAAGTACAGGATGTTTTAAATGAATATGGTTTATGAATCCTATCTACGATAAATTGACCGGGTTGGATTTTGCCATTGTTGCAGTGTACCTGGTTATTCTGTTGGCGATTGGTTATGTTGCCAGTTTTCGCAACAAGAAAAAAGATGAAACATTGTTTCTTGCCAGTCATTCATTAAACTGGTACAACATTGGTTTCAATATGTGGGGTACAAATGTTGGTCCATCGTCCTTGCTTGCATTTGCAAGTATTGGTTTTTCTGCAGGCATTGTTGGCGGAAACTTTGAATGGTATGCATTTGTGTTTCTGTTGTTACTGGCAATGGTGTTTGCTCCCCGTTATATTGCCAGTAAAGTAACCACCATGCCTGAGTTCATGGGTAAGCGTTATGGCAAAAGCACACAGGATATTTTAGCAGGCTATGCACTCATCAAAATTCTCATCAGCTGGTTGAGTTTGGGTTTGTTCAGCGGAGGAATTTTAGTACGACAAATTTTAGGGATTCCCATGTGGCAATCAACATTAGCATTGGTTGCGTTTTCCGGTTTGTTTACTTACATGGGAGGATTAAAAGCAATCGCCAAAGTAAATGTGTTCCAGATGATGTTATTGATCATCGTTTCATTATCGCTTACCTATATTGGTTTTCAAAAAGTTGGCGGTATTACTGCATTAATTGATAAAACGCCGGGTCACTTCTGGAATTTAATTCATCCTGCATCCGATCCAGGTTATCCCTGGCATGCGTTGTTGCTTGGTTATCCTGTGTCGGCTGTTGCATTTTTCTGTACCGATCAGAGTATGGTGCAAAGTGTGTTAGGCGCAAAGAATTTAAAACAGGGACAACTTGGTGTAAACTTTATAGGCTGGTTGAAAGTATTAGCATTACCCATGTTTATTCTGCCCGGTATTTTATGTTTTGCATTGTATCCTGATCTTACTGATGATAAATTGGCTTACATGACCATGGTGACCAACTTATTTCCTGCAGGATTAAATGGTTTGGTGATTTGTGTATTGATTGCAGTGCTGGTTGCAACCATCGGCTCATCCTTAAATGCATTGAGTACGGTGTTTACAAAGGATATTTATGTCAATAACATCAACCCTAATGCAACCGTAAAACAACAGATCAATGTTGGACGTTACACCGTTATTGCAGGTTGTGTGCTTGCTGTGCTGATGGCCATTGCGTTTGATAACATCAAAGGAAAAACGCTGTTCGATATTTTTCAATCAATCTTAGGTTACCTCGCACCACCATTGGCTGTAACTTTTTTGTTGAGTGTTTTCTGGAAACGTACAACTAAGCTTGCTGTGAATATCATTTTATCGGCAGGTTCTGCATTCAGTTTATTTGTCGGTATGCTTAATCTCTGGATATTACCTCCTGATGCAAAGACGGGTGAAAACACCTGGTGGCCTCATTACTTCCTGATTTCATTTTACATCTTTGCTGTATTATTTTTAGCAGCAATTGTCATTTCATTACTTGGTAAAAAGAAAGTAACAGCTGCCATCGACACTGAAGCTTTACCAAAAACAGATAAGCAGGTGAAAATCCTGTTTGTTTTATTAGGACTTGTTATACTATCCCTTTACATCATTTTTAACGGACATTAAATACACATATGGAACATAAAAAAGGAAGTTTAAAAAGTACGATCGCCGTATCGCTTACAAATTACCTGGATGCCGGCGCAATTGTGGCAGGTGCAAGCGGGTTGACTCTTTGGCAAAATTACCTTGGTCTTAACGAAGGGCATCTTGGTTGGCTGAATGCGATCAGTGCTAACTGCTTCGGCGCAGCTATCGGCGCCATTATCGGTGGTTTCCTGGCCGACAAATACGGACGAAAAACCATTTACACTTACAATATGCTTGTGTATATGCTGGGTATTGCCATTATCATGTTCACCGTTAATTTTCCCATGCTGCTGACCGGTTTCCTGGTTACAGGTATTTCCGTGGGAGTGGGTGTTCCCGCCTCGTGGACATATATTTCCGAAAATTCAGAAGTGGGTAACCGCGGAAAGAATATGGGCATTTCACAGTTTGCCTGGGGGGTGGGCCCAATGGTTATTTTACTTTTGGGTATGCTCCTTGCTCCAGGCAAAGCGGATGCTTCAGCCGGTGTTTTATTTGGTTATGTGCAAAAAATTGCTGCATTCTTTATTGGAAACGATGCAGGCGTTGAAGCAATTAATGTATTTAGCAGCCGTATTATTTTCGGGTCTTTGTTTGTTGTGGCGTTAATCGCATGGACTTTGCAGCGGAAACTCAATGAATCGAAAGATTGGGAAGAAGCACAAAAAAAGCAAACTAAGGAAAAGCGCCCTGGCGTTTTCGCATCTTTTGGTGCCCTTTTTACCAACAAAGTAAATATCCGGACCATGCTTTTTCTGGCAGGCATTTACATTAGCTGGAATATGGTGGCTTCGGTGATGGGTTTCTTTCAGCAGCATATTTATGAAACCGCAGGCGGTCTTTCCAATGGTCAGGCCAATATGATTTCGGCAGTACAATGGATTGTGATTATTGCTGTAACATATTTTGGTTTTGCCTTGCTGGTTGATAAAGTCAATCAGCGCTGGCTCTATGTTTTCGGCACATCAATAGGGATAGTAGCCTGGGGTATTCTTATTTTTATAGGGATAAAGAATCATGTAGCACTTTGGACTTTCACTATTCTTTGGGGCATACATGCCGGAATAAGTGTACAGGCATTTTATGCGCTTTGGGCATCGGAACTTTTTCCTGCCAAATACCGGGCAGCTGCCCAAGGTATTATGTTTTTTGCCGTTAGAAGTGTTGCAGCAATATGGGGATTGAAGTTTGTTCATATTTATGGAGAAAACGGGGAAGGATTTTACACCGCAGCTTACATTATGATCGGGCTGCTTCTTGTGGCGCTGATCATAGGAACGATCTGGACACCCAAAACCCGTGGCAAATCATTGCAACAAATAACCAAAGAAAGATATGGAGAGGATATTTAGGCCGAGCCGTTATTGATTTTAGTCAATATACAGGTGCAAACCAAATAGCACAAAGTAAATAAAAGTGAAGTAATTAACGTGAAGCAAATGGATAACTCTTTTTTACCGGAAACTTCTTCTGCTCCAACATGGATATGGTATCCCGGCGATTTTGAAATAGTACTGGCTAACAAAATGCAAAACCGCCGTACAGAACGTGGTACATTCTTTCCGGTGTTTTGGAAAATCGATAGCCATTATGTGCTGATGGATTTTCATAAAGTATTTGATGTGCCTGCACCTGAAACTGTTGACATTTATGTTGAAGGAGAATACAATGTAAAGCTTGATGGGAAAGCATTTGAAGGTAGTCCGAAGCAGATCACCGTTCCTGCAGGTAAACACAAGATCAACATCAAAGTATTTAACCAGGCTAATGTGCCTGCTATTTATGTAAAGGGAAAAACAATTGTATCGGATGCTTCATGGCTTGTAACATTTGAAGACAAAGAATGGATTGATGAAACAGGAAAAACATCCGACATCTCTGCCACCAAATGGCTGAATGCAGGAAGCTGGAATTTTAATTCACCTACACAGTTGCCTTCTCAGTATGCATTGCCTGTAAAAGAACAAGCCGCCGTATCAACTGAAAAAGGAACAAACTCCATGCTGGTTGATTTTGGAAAAGAAACATTTGGTTTCATCAAATTGCACGGATTAAAAGGCAAAGGCAATCTTTCTGTTTATTATGGAGAATCAAAGGAAGAAGCTTTGTCAACTGAAGATTGCGAAACATTGGACAGGGTAGAAGTATGCAGCACTGAAAAGAAAGATCAAACGATAATACTTTCGAAAGCATTCCGTTTTGTAAATGTGCAATACGATGAAGCTGTAACACTCGATTCGGTTTCGATGCTTTATGAATATGCTGATGTAAAAGAACGTGGCAGCTTTACCTGTAACGATGAAGAGATCAACCGCATCTATGATGTAGCAAAATATACATTCGAGCTAAACACAAGAGAATTTTTCATTGATGGTGTCAAACGGGACCGTTGGATATGGAGTGGGGATGCTTACCAAAGCTATCTCATGAATTATTATCTCTATTTCGATAGCGAAACAGTAAAACGTACAACATATGCATTGCGGGGTAAAGATCCGGTGACAGGCCATGTCAACACCATTATGGACTATACGTTTTTCTGGTTCCTCGGCATTTATGATTATTATCTCTACACAGGTGATAAGCACTTTATTGCACAGAACTATGATCGTATGAAAACGCTGATGGATTATGTTTT
>CALLZY010000054.1 GCA_937858715.1 uncultured Chitinophagaceae bacterium
GCTGATTTTGCTTCGCTGATGGCCCGTTCCATCTGTTCCTGCATGTCTTCTGCTTTTTCAACAATCCGCATACCCTTACCACCACCACCGGCAGAAGCTTTGATGAGGACGGGATAACCAATTTTATTGGCCACTTCAATGGCTACATTCACATCTTCGATGGCCCTGTCAATACCAGGCACCATTGGAATGTTATATTTCTTTACACTTTCTTTTGCTGCCAGTTTGGAACCCATAATCCGCATGGCTTCGGGTGTGGGGCCGATAAATTCAATACCGGCATCGGTAACCTTCTGGGCAAATTCTGCATTCTCACTCAGGAAACCATAGCCGGGGTGAATGCCATCTACTCCCAGCTCTTTGCAGAAGGCAATGATTTTATCGCCGTTCAGGTAAGACTGGCTGGAAGGGGCAGCGCCAAGGCAAACGGCCTCGTCAGCAAATAATACGTGGGGAGCATTGCGGTCGGCTTCAGAATAAACAGCTACGGATTTGATACCCATTTTACGGATGGTACGCATTATCCTCAGTGCAATTTCGCCACGGTTAGCAACTAATATTTTTTTCATTATGTTATCAATTTAGCAAGTCAAGCATTTGTATTAATAATAGTCTGGTTTTCCAGTTCACTTTTCACTATTTCCTATTCACCATTTTATTCCAGTTCAACCAGCACCTGGTTTTTATCAACCGCATCGCCGGGTTTTACTTTTATCTTTTTGATTTTTGCATTGGCATGTATCATGATGCTGTTTTCCATTTTCATGGCTTCCAGTATCAGGACTTTTTCACCTTCTTTTACTTCCTGGCCTTCGGTTACGGCAATGCTGAGAACCAGTCCGGGCATCGGCGCTTTGATTTCTTTGATGTGTTTGCTGGAAACAGTGCTGAAGCCCATCTTATCCAGCATCTGGTCCAGTTCATCTTTTACCTGGAGGTCGTAAGCCTCGCCTTCCACTTCAATTTTTAAATGCTTGCCGGAGATATCGGCTTCGAGGAGCCGGGCATTTACAGAGCGGTTGTTTTTAATGAGGTTAAATTCGGTTGGCGTTTTTTTGTAGAAGTCTGTTTTTTCAATTTCTTCCGGTGAGAAACTGAAGACAAACTCGTTCGCCTTTACCATTACGGTTTTGTTCTTTTCAGCCATGACAATAGGGGTTTACTTGTGAGAGTAAAAATTCGGGAGTTAGCAATCGTTTTTTCATAAGCTACCCTGCCGGGTATTTAAGCTGTACTGAAATTAACAGAAAATCTGCACAGGCCAATGAAAGTTGATAAGCAAGATTGATGTTATAACTCATTTTAAAAATGAGTATAGTCATTCTTTTGCAGAATTATAGTCATGCAGGGTTGTGAGAAAT
>CALLZY010000055.1 GCA_937858715.1 uncultured Chitinophagaceae bacterium
TTCATGGTTCATGGTTCATGGTTCATGGTTCATGGTTCATGGTTCATGGTTCATGGTTCATGAGAATGAAAATGAAATTCAAAGCTATTAACAAAACATCAAACTTCAAACCATTACCCAAACCCTTAATCCTTATACCTTAAACCCTAAACCCGTATCTCCCTATTTCACCAGTTCTCCTTTCAGTCGCATCAATTCTGTTTCAGCAAGCTTTGTATTATACCGGGCGGTAATGAGCCTTGTGTAGGCATCTTGCAGACTTTTTTCGGCTTCTTTCAATTGAATAAGCGTAGTGGAATTGAGTTTGTACACCTGGAAAACAATATTGACATTCTCCCTTGCCAATACTATATTTTCTTCTTCTAAGGCCAGTGCTTTTTTCTGCTGTTCGTACTCCAGGAAAGCATTCACAATTGCAAGATTCAGTTGTGATTTCTGGCTTTCATAAATGAGTTTTTGTGTCCGTATGGAAAGCTCTGCCTGTTTGATAAGCCTTTTGTTATTGAAGTTGTTTAAAATGGGAATAGAAGCAGAAAGACCATAATTCAGTCCCTTGTTCTGGTTGAAGATCGGCAGGGCCGGATTAAGGGCAACGTTATTATTTGTTCTTGAAAAATTATAGGCCGAATTGAAAGATACTGTAGGAAACCGTTCTGCTTTTCGTTCCCTGAGGGTAAAGCCGGCAATATCGATACTCTTTTTGCTGACCAGGAGGGAAGGATTCGTCAGTTCAAGATTGTTCTGGATTTCGCCCAGCGATAATGAAGTATTTACGGGGATAGAATCTTCCACATCGTAGGAGTAAGCATCAGGCGCATTCTTGATTCCTGCAGGAAGGTTCATTGCCTGGTTCAGTTGCTGTTTCAACTGGCTTATTGCCGTAAGCTGTTCCAACTGCAGTGCTTTCTGTGCATTATGGTCAACTTTGCTTTGCAACACATCAGGCTTTGCACCCACACCAATATCAAGTTTATATTGCGCCAGTTTTGCCCTTTCTGCACTTAATGCCATTTGCTCTTCAATAGCCTTCAATTGTTGTTTTTGCCTGACAATGTTGTAATAGGTATTGATAACGGTGGCAACAGTATTTATAATTTGTTCTTTTATTCCAAGTTCGCCCAGCTTAATCAGTTGTTCAGACTTGTCTCTGGTAACAAACATTTTCATGCCATCGAAAAGAGTCCAGTTCAGGTTTATCGCTGCTGAGATATTATTGGTCTTTACTTTTCCTTCTCTTTTTGTTCCGCTGGTAAATTCCTGGTTTTGTTTATTGTTATTATGTGTGTAACCAAGAGTAGTGTTCAGCCTGGGCAGGAAAATAGCGTTCCGAAAAGAATAATCCAGTGCCGCCACTGCTGAATCTGTTTTAGCCAACTGTATATCATAGTTATAGTTCAGGGCTGTGGCAACTGCTTCTTCCAGGCTGAGCTTTTTTTGTGACAAAGCCGGAATTGCTGAAAGCAGGGAGAGTATAAAAAATAGTTTCCGCATAACTCTACATATTATTCTCCGGGTATTTCACCGGTTGCTGTTTTTTCATGATGAATGTATTTGTCCACTTCACTGGTTTTCTTCCTGGTGGAGAGGAATGAATACATGGCAGGGACGGCAAAAATGGTAAGTATCACTGAGAACAAAATACCGCCAACAATAACAATACCCAACGGTATCCTGCTGGTTGCAGAGGCACCTAATGAAAGTGCTAACGGCAATGCCCCTAATGACATGGCCAGGTTGGTCATCAAGATTGGGCGCAACCTTTGTGTAGCAGCAAAAACAACAGCCTCAGTTCTGCCCATTCCTTTTCTTTGGTTTTGGTTGGCAAATTCAACGATTAATATTCCGTTTTTCGTTACAAGCCCCACAAGCATAATCATTCCAATTTCTGAGAATATATTGAGTGTGTGACCAAAGACCCATAACGAAATCATAGCACCGGCAAAAGCAAAAAATACAGTGATTAATATTATGAGGGGGTCAATAAAGCTTTCAAATTGGGCTGCCAATACAAGGAATATCAGAACAATGGCCAGCGCTAAAGCAAAAATGATATTGCTGCTGCTTTCTTTAAAATCACGGGAAGAACCTGTTAATGCAGTGGCAAATGTTTCATCAAGCAGTTTATCGGTAATACGTTCCATTTCTGCAATACCGTCACCAATCGTTTTTCCCGGTTGTAGTCCTGCATTGATTGTGGCAGATTTATACCGGTTAAAGTGATAAATAGTAGGAGGGGTGTTCGATTCAGAAGTGGTAACAAGGTTATCCAGGCTGATAAGTTCTCCCCGGCTGTTTCTTACAAAAAGATTCTTCAGGTCGTTCGGGTCATCCCTGTCGCTTCTTGCCACCTGTCCGATTACCTGGTATTGTTTTCCGTCTTTTGTAAAATAGCCCAGTCTTCTGTTACTGAATGCCAGTTGTAAGGTTTGAGAAATATCGCTTACGCTTACACCCAGTTCCGAAGCTTTCATGCGGTCAATTTCCACTTTCAGTTCCGGTTTATTAAACTTCAGATCCACATCCGGGTTCATCAAAACCTTACTCTGTCTCGCCTCATCCAGAATTTTTGGTAATATGGATGTGAGCTTATTGAAATTATTGTTCTGTATTACGAAGGCCACCGGCTGACCACCCCTCCGGCTGACAGATATGGTTTGTTCCTCAATCGCAAAAGCCCTGCCTTCATTAAACCTGGGAGTATTCTTGTTAACCATGGTCACAATTTCTTTTTGCGACCTTTCTCTTTCATCCGGGTCTTTCAGGGTCACCCTTACAAAGCCTGTATTGGCATTGCCAGAGCCGGTAAAGCCGGGAGAAGTGATGCTGAATACCATGCTGTATTCAGGAACTGAATCCAGCACAAAGTTGGTCATCTTCTCTACATACTTATCCATGGCATCGTACGAAGTGCCTTCAGGTGCTGTTAATTGAAGCCGGAACTGGCTGCGGTCTTCCATCGGTGCCAGTTCTTGCTGCAGGTTTGTCCATAAATAGGCAGATAAACCAATACAGGCCAGTATCAGTACAAATGCAAACCACCGTACCTTCATAAATCTTTCCAGCGCTGCCTGATACGCATTCTCCATCCAGCGGAAGAAAGGCTCAGTCTTGTTATACAGCCAGGAATGTTTATGTATGTTTTTTCGTACCAGTTTAACGTTCAGTACCGGTGTTAATGTAAGCGATACAAAGGCAGAAATCAATACGGCACCAGCCACCACTATCCCAAATTCCCTGAACAGCCTTCCTACAAAACCCTGCAAAAAGATGATGGGAAGAAATACCACCGCAAGTGTGATAGAAGTGGCGATTACGGCAAAATAAATTTCCCGTGAACCTTCGACTGCTGCCTGCCATTTATTCATTCCCCGTTCCATCTTTTTAAAGATGTTTTCCGTCACTACAATACCATCATCCACCACCAGGCCGGTAGCCAGTACAATGGCCAAGAGTGACAGTACATTAATGGTGAAGCCCATCAGGTACATTATAAAGAATGCACCTATCAATGAAACCGGAATATCTATCAGTGGACGAAGGGCAATCAGCCAGTCGCGGAAGAAAGCATAGATAATCATCACCACCAGAAGGAAGGCCAGCATAAGGGTTTCTTCCACTTCGAGAATAGAACGCTTGATGAACTGTGTCTGATCAAGGGCAATATTGAACTGAATGTCTTCGGGAACATCTTTTTTAAGCTGCTCCATCCGCTTATAAAATTCATCAGAGATGGAAACATAGTTAGAGCCGGGTTGTGGTACAATGGCCAGCGAAATCATCGGTATGCCATTTCCCCGCATGGATGATTCCTCATTTTCCGGACCCAAAATGGCTTCGCCAATATCAATCAGGCGGATGTCGGTGCCATTAACATTTTTTACAATCAGGTTATTGAATTCTTCTTCTGTATTTAGCCTTCCAAATGTTCTTACCGTTAACTCTGTGGTGTTACCGGATATTTTTCCTGAAGGCAGCTCCACGTTTTCCCTGGCTAAGGCACTTTGCACATCATTTGATGTCACTCTTTTTGCTATCAGTTTGTCCGGATCAATCCAGATACGCATGGCGTACCTCTTTTCACCCCAAATCTGTATGGAACTAACGCCGGGAATGGTCTGTAACCGTTCCACCAGCACATTTTGTGCAAACTCTGTTATTTGTAACGGTGTACGGTTATTGCTTTGAACCGTCATGGAAATGATGGCATCTGAACTGGCGTCTGCTTTGGTAACAACAGGCGGGGCATCAAGGTCAGAAGGAAGAGAACGCTGCGCCTGCGATACTTTATCCCGCACATCATTGGCGGCAGCTTCAAGGTTAATTTCAAGGTCAAATTCGACATTAATATTACTGCTTCCGTTGCTGCTGCTCGATGTGATATTCTTGATTCCGGCAATACCATTGATAGCTTTTTCAAGCGGTTCGGTAATCTGAGTTTCAATAATATCAGCATTAGCACCGGGATAGGAGGTACGTACACTGATATTGGGCGGATCAATAGCCGGATAGTCTCTTACTCCCAAGAATTTGAAACCAATTACACCAAACAGAACAATAATGATGTTCATCACTACTGCAAGTACCGGCCGTTTTAAACTTAACTCTGAGATGTTCATGCTGCTGCTTTAAAACTTGGTGGTTTAAATGGTTTCAGTTGCAGATGGCTGCCGTTTCATTTATTTTTCTTTTGGCTGATTGATCACCTTTCCAATCAGGACTTTTGCTTCGGGTCTCAAACTAAGCAGCCCGGTTACAATGATGGTATCTCCAGGTTTCACTCCATCCGTTATCTGCACTCTTGCAGAGTCCCTGATGCCGGTGGTTACATCCTGGAAAACGGCAGTGCCGCTCTTGTAAACAATCAGTTTTTTACCCCTTGCCTGGGGAAGAATGGCCTGTGTGGGCACAAGAATAGCTGAAGGATCAGGATCGAAATTCAACTGCACTTTAGCAAAGGCACCGGCAATGAGTGCTTCATCTTTTCCAATAACACCTGCCCTTACCGTAAGGCTGCGGGTGTTTTCTGTAACACTGGCTTCTGTGGCCACCACTTTTGCACCGAGTTGTTTCTTAGAACCGGCAATTGTAAATGTCACTAACTGGCCTGTTTGTATTTTGCCTGTATATTTTTCAGGAATACTGAAATCAAGTTTCAGCTGATCAGTCTGGTTGATCACAGCAATAACAGATGACGGTGTTACGTAGGCACCGGGGCTTATTTTATTCAGGCCAATTTTTCCGCTGAATGGGGCCCTTACAACGGTTTTTGCAATACTGGTTTGCAAAATGCCGATATCTGCTTTCAGGTTATTTACTTGCAGCAGGCTGATGTCATAATCCTGCTGGCTGATGCCCTGGATTTTTAAAAGCTGCGATTGTCTTTCTTCTGTCTTCTGCGCAAGCTCTAACTGTACCTGTACTTTTTTTAGCTGAGCCTGCAGGTCGCCGTCGTATATTTTTGCAAGAACAGCCCCTTTCGAAACATATTTACCTTCCACTACGTTCAGTTGCACCAGCCTGCCGGATACTTCCGGATGAATTTCAGAAACTTCGTTGGCTACAATGGTTCCGGGCACCTCAAAACTTTCCTGGAAACTTTCAGGCTTGATAATAAATCCGTCAACTCGTAGCGGCTGATTTCTTTGCTGACCTGCCTGCGGTGAAGAGGCTTTTTCATTTTTCTTTTTACTTCCGCAGGAAAGAAGGATAACAGATAAGAAAAATGTGATTGCAATAATTCTCATATTACAGTTGAAAATTAAAAAATAAAGGTAGTATAATATTGCAAGCTATTGGACGTAAAAGAGTTCTGAACCTTTCGATGAAAGATAGCCGCTGGATAAGCGGTAATTATGGTTGACAGGAGGGACTATGTCTTTGCAATCAAAGTCCTTTTCACTTTGTTGGACTGGTGCAACAAGTCGGCTTTTTCTTTACTGAGTATTGTAACATGCCCCATTTTTCGGCCGGGTTTGGTTTGTTTCTTGCCATATAAATGGACAAAAGCATTTTCAATTTTCAACACTTCTTCAAGCCCTTCATATTTTACATTGCCGCTGTAACCCTCTGCGCCGATAATGTTAACCATGATTGAAGGCAGTATAGCATCAGTGCAGCCTAACGGATAATTCAGCATAATCCGCCAAAGCATATCAAATTGTGAACAATAATGGGCTTCAATGGTATGATGGCCGCTGTTATGAACCCTCGGGGCTGTTTCATTTACCAGCACATCACCGATTTTATCAATAAACATTTCAACTGCGAATACACCCGGCGACTGGAAATTTCTGGCCACAGAAAGTGCTATAGCTTCTGCTTTCCAAAGTGTTTTTACATCCATATCTGCAGGGCAAAGCTGGTAATCGAGCAGGTTCAGGATTGGGTCAAACAGCATTTCAACCGGCGGATATAATGCGGTGTTGCCATCATTGTCAACAGCCACCATCATAGCTATTTCTTTATGAACTGCCACCATTTTTTCAAGCACTGCGGGAGCGTCGAACCCGGAAGCTATGTCCTGCTTCGATTTCAGCAACAGTACACCACGGCCATCATAGCCGCCTTCACCTATTTTATGCACGGCAGGCAAAAATGTTTCCTGTGCTTCCAGCTCAGCTTTGTTGTTTGTAATAACAAAGGCAGAACTTGGAATACTGTATTGTTTGTAAAATTGCTTTTGTAAAATTTTATTCTTGATAGTTTTCAATACAGCCGGATGCGGATACACTTTTACCCCTTCAGCCTCCAGTTTCTCTAATGCTTCAACATTTACATTCTCTATTTCTATGGTGATGGCATCAAGGCCTTTTCCAAAATTGTAAACAGCATCGAAATCCTTAATATCTCCTTTGGTAAAATGATGGCAGAGATGTGCCGCCGGACATTCAGTGTCATTTTCAAGGATGTGTGTTTCCACAGGATAATTTGCAGCAGCCTGTAACAGCATTCTGCCTAACTGACCACCACCGAGGATTCCGATTTTCAGCATT
>CALLZY010000056.1 GCA_937858715.1 uncultured Chitinophagaceae bacterium
GCTACGACAGCCTTACCAATCCCATCCGCATCGCTTTCCCACACAACTGAAATACAGACCGATGACAGGCTACTAACTTGCTCACCCATATTGCCTGGCAACCATACAGTGAGTATGTGCAGCGGGTGATGCTGACCCGGTTGCTTACTCAAGGCCCATCGGGCCGGTACTTTGGTTGCATTCCCAGATATGGATTGCTGCAAGCCCCTTCGGGGCGGCACTTTCACGCATTATCCCTCGCCCGGTTCTGTCTCCACGAACCGGCATTGGGAAAGTTGTTCAGAGAGGGCTTCAGCCTTATGCAATATTGTTCATAACCAATATTCTGTGGCAGTCAGTCAATCTTTATCTTTGAGGTTTAATCCCTCATTATGTTTAAAATTGGAGTTATCGGCACAGGCCACCTTGGAAAGTTTCACCTGAATAACTGGAAAGAAATTCCTGATACAGAAATTGTTGGCTTTTACGACCCGAATGATGATACAGCCAAAGAAGTATCGGAAAAATACCAGTTGCCCAGGTTCCTGGATGGAGATGCACTGATTGAAGCATGTGATGCGGTGGATATTGTCGCTCCCACCAATCATCACTACGAATGGTGTGAAAAAGCGATTAAAAAAGGAAAGCATGTCTTTGTTGAAAAACCATTAGCCAATACAATGGCCGAAGCAAGGGAACTGGTGAAACTGGCGGCTGAGTCAGGCGTGAAATTCCAGGTAGGGCATGTGGAGCGGTTCAACCCCGCATTTCTATCGCTGAAGAATATTCCGCTTAACCCGATGTTTATTGAAGTGCACCGCCTTGCCCAATTCAATCCAAGGGGCACCGAGGTTAGCGTTATTCTTGACCTGATGATCCATGATATTGACATCATACTGAGCATTGTAAAAAGTGATGTAAAGAATATTTCTGCAAGCGGTGTGGATGTGATGACCGAAACACCCGATATCGCAAACGTCCGCATTGAGTTTCATAACGGGTGTGTTGCCAACCTGACGAGCAGCCGTATATCTATGAAGAAAATGAGAAAAATGCGGTTGTTCCAGAAAGACGCATACATAGGAATTGATTTTCTAAATAAGAAGACAGAAATAATAAAACTGAAAGAACCAGGCGATTCAAATGTTTTTGCCTTTGATATAGAAACCAATTCAGGCAAAAAAACTATTGCTATTGCCAACCCTCTGGTTCCTGAAGTGAATGCAATTAAAGAAGAACTGTCAGAATTCAAAAACGCTGTTATTAATAATTCTAAAACTGTCGTATCTGAATTAGACGGGCTGATGGCAATGGACGTAGCTCATCAGATACTTGAAAAAATAAACAGTAACAGGCTGGCAAAATAATGATGCAGCAAAAGAAAATATCGATCGTATGGTATGCTGTTGCCGATTTCATTACTGCATCGCTTGCCTGGGCTTGTTTTTTCTTTCTGCGGAAATGGCTGCTGAGGGCAGAACTCATTGATAACGGAACCCTTCAGGTTGACAGAAATTTTTGGCTGGGTATTTTCTTAGTACCTGCCGGCTGGCTGATTTTATATACATTGGTAGGTGCTTACCGGCACCTGTATAAGAAGTCCCGGCTCTTTGAATTTACCAATACATTCATCTGCACAGTCATTGGATCAGTCGTTTTATTTTTCAGTGTAATGCTCAATGATGTCCACGATGAAAACTTCTCCTATTACTACATAGCTTTTTTCTCTTTGGTCGCCATTCATCTCATCCTTACATTTTCTGCCAGGCTGGTTATACTTAATAAGATTAAGAAACAATTACTAAACGGAACTGTAAGGTTTAATACCTTAATGGTGGGCAGCCACGAAAGTGCCCTCCGCATCCTGAAAGAAACACAGAAACATCTTCTCGACGGCGGCTACCACTATACCGGGTTTATTTCAACTGACGATAATGGGATACACGGTCTGTCAAAATCGCTACCAAAGCTTGGTGTTATCAGCCAATTGGAAGAAATCATTGACAGGCATGAAATAAAACTGGTGGTGCTGGCATTGGAGAAATCAGAACAGCGATTGCTGGAAGATACAGTAAACAGGCTCAGTGAGAAAGATGTTGAAATCAAGATTCAGCCCGACACCTTAGATATTCTTTCCGGGTCTGTCAAAACCAGTAATATACTCGGAGCCGCCCTTATTGATCTGCAAACCGGTCTGATGCCCGAGTGGCAGCAAAACATAAAACGCCTTATTGACATCCTCTTTTCAGCAACAGGGTTACTCCTGCTGTCACCAATATTGGTGTACATTGCTATAAGGGTTAAGTTCTCGTCCGCGGGACCCGTATTTTTTTCGCAGGAAAGAATTGGCTATAAAGGAAAATCTTTCAGAATGTTCAAATTCCGGTCAATGTTTATTGATGCCGAAAAAGACGGACCTGCCCTTTCTTCAGTAAATGATACCCGGATAACCAAATGGGGCAAAGTTATGCGCAAATGGAGGCTGGATGAACTGCCGCAATTATGGAATATATTACTCGGGGAGATGAGCCTTGTCGGCCCCCGGCCTGAAAGGCGCTACTATATTGACCAGATTGTAGCCCGTTATCCTTTCTATAAATATCTTCTTAAAGTAAAGCCCGGGCTTACCAGTTGGGGAATGGTCCAGTATGGGTATGCAGAAAATGTGGAGCAGATGATTGAAAGAAGCAAATTTGATTTACTTTACATTGAGAATATATCCCTTGGTCTTGATTTTAAAATTATGATGCATACACTGCGGATAATTTTAAAAGGGAAAGGGAAATAACTCAGTTCATCACCTGTTCTAAACCATAACCACTTGAAGAAATTCATTCTGTTCATTTTTGTAAGCAGCTTGGTTACATTCACTGTTGCCCAGCAAAACTACTGGCAGCAACAGGTTAACCACAACATTGAGGTTACATTGAATGACAACGAACATTCTCTTGATGGTTTTGAAAAAATCGAATACATAAATAATTCGCCGGATACCCTGCATTTCATCTGGTTTCATATTTGGCCAAATGCCTACAAGAATGACAGAACCGCCTTTTCTGAGCATATGCTTCAAAATGGCAAAACCGGGTTTTACTTCTCTTCAAAAGAAGACAAGGGCTACATTAACCGTCTTAACTTTAAGGTCAATAACATAACTGCACAGACAGAAGACCACCCTGAGCATATTGATATAATAAAAGTCATTTTACCTGCCCCTCTCCCTCCCAATCAAAGTATCAATATTACAACTTCATTTCACGTTAAGCTTCCTTACAACTTTTCCCGTGGCGGACATAATGGCCAAAGCTACCAGGCAACTCAATGGTATCCGAAACCTGCGGTATATGATAAGAATGGCTGGAACACCATGCCTTATCTCGACCAGGGAGAATTCTACAGTGAATTCGGAACATATAAAGTAAACATTACTGTGCCTGCCAACTATGTTGTAGCTGCAACAGGCGAACTGCAAAATGCAGAAGAAAAAGACTGGCTGAAATCAAGAAGTAACTTTTCATGGACACCTGTAACACAAAAAGAAAAAACTGTTTACGGGCAGGTAAAAAAAACCAGGCAGGAGTTTCCGGAATCTTCAAAAGAAACAAAGACTGTTACTTTCATTCAGGAAAACATACATGATTTTGCCTGGTTTGCAGACAAACGGTTTATTGTAAAACAAGACACCGTTACTTTGTCATCGGGAAGAGAAGTAAATGCGTTTGCCTATTACACCAAAGCAGATAGCAAAGCATGGCAAAACGCTTTACAGGCATGCAAAGATGCAGTGCTGCATTATTCTGCACAAGTTGGTGAATACCCATATAATACGGTAAGTGTGGTGGAAGGACCAGAGAGTTTTGGTGGCGGAATGGAATACCCAACCATCACTGTCATTTCACCAATGCAAAACAGCAAAGCTCTTGACAACACCATTGCACATGAAGTGGGTCACAACTGGTTTTATGGCATCCTTGGATCAAATGAAAGGCTGCACCCCTGGATGGACGAAGGAATAAATTCTTTCTATGACACGAAGTATGACTCCATAAAATACAATAGCCAGGATAATATCTTAGAAAGACTTTTATTTGAAAGAACAGCAAAAGTCAAAACAGATCAGCCAATAGCAACCCCCGCTGCTGATTTTTCTTATCAAAACTATTTCCTCACTGCTTATTACAAAACGGCAGAATGGATGCGGTACGTAGAATCTTACCTGGGCACTGAAGTATTTAATAAAGCCATGCAGTCTTATTACAGGCAATGGCAATTTAAGCATCCGCAACCTGAAGACTTTAAGAGGGCAATAGAAACAACATCTGGCAAAAACCTTGACTCTGTTTTTGCTTTATTAAAAGCAAAAGGAAGCTTGCCAGCATTACAAAGATCCGGTCTGAAGTTCGCCACTCCCTTTCTTCCAAAAACCATTACCGCTCAGTTTAAGCAACCTTCTAAGCATCTCATTTGGGCAGCCCCGGCTGTTGGTTCAAATAACTATGATAAATTCATGGCAGGAATTGCAGTATCAAACATTAAAATTGTGCCGTCAGCTTTTCAATTCCTCTTTGTTCCCATGTATGCAACAGGCTCAAAAAAATTAACCGGCATAGGAAATGCTTCTGTCTCTTTTTACCCTGGCAAACTTGCCAGAAAAATAGAATTTGGAGTAAATGCCAGTACTTTCTCTTATGACAGATTTCTTGACGATTTTAGCACAAATCATATAAACACTTATACCAAGATTGTTCCTAAAGCAAGAATAACTTTTAAAGAGAAGAGTCCAAGAAGCACCCGCAACAGGTATATTCAATTCAAGTCATTTTTATTTACTGAAGACGAATTCAGGTTTTTTGCCGACACAATTGTTACTGGCACAGATACAGCCACCGGAATAAGGGCTGTAAGTGTGAGAGACAACAGGACACTTCAGCAGCTGAAGTTTGTAATAGAAAATTACAGGGCACTCTACCCTTTCCGCGGAGAATTGAACATTGAAAATGGAAAGGACTTTGTAAGAGCCGCTCTTACCGGTAACTGGTTTTTCAATTATCCAAAAGGCGGCGGACTTAAAGTAAGATTATTTGCAGGAAAGTTTTTCTATACTGCCTCAAAAACAATTTCAAAACAATTTGCCACCGATCGTTATCATCTGAATATGACAGGCGCCAACGGCTATGAGGATTATACTTACAGTGATTATTTTGTTGGCAGAAGTGAGTTTGAAGGCATGGCAAGTCAGCAAATTATGGAACGGGATGGCGCATTTAAAGTAAGAACAGATCTTCTTGCCAGTAAGATTGGCAGAACTGATAACTGGCTGATGTCGGTCAATTTCAGTACAAGTATTCCGAAAGCAATAAACCCGTTAACCATACTCCCGGTCAACATTCCGTTGCGCCTGTTTCTCGACATTGGAACTTATAGCGAAGCATGGGAGAAAAATGCAGAAACAGACAGGTTTTTATTTGATGCCGGGCTGCACCTGCCGCTGTTAAAAGAAACAGTAAATATTTATTTGCCCTTAATCTACAGCCGTGTTTATAAAGACTATATACAATCAACCATTACAAAAAAGGGACGTCTATGGAAAACCGTCTCGTTCTCAATTGACATTTCAAACCTAAGTCAGCAAAAAATATTATCCGGGATATCATATTAATGCCTGAACAAAATTCAATACAATACATAGTCCACAAAGACATTGACCTAGCCAAATGGGATGCCTGCATCAGTCAGTCATCAAATGGTTTGGTGTATGCCTGCTCGTATTACCTGGAAACCATGGCTACAAATTGGGATGCACTGATATTAAACGATTATGAGGCTGTAATGCCACTTACATGGAATAAAAAATTCGGAGTTTACTATTTGTACCAGCCTTTTATTACCGCACAGCTTGGATTATTTGGGAATAATATTAATGCGGAATTACTGGATGCCTTTCTTAAAGCAATACCCGGAAAATTCAGATACTGGGACATCTATCTTAACCATGATAACATTTTTGAAAGCAGCGAATTCTCGTTATATCTCCGCAGTAATTACATTTTGAACCTCAATCGGCCATATAAAGAAATCTGTCAGGGCTACAGGGAAAACATCAGGAGAAATATTAAGAAGGCTGAGAATACAGGTTGTAAAGTAATAAAAGCATTCAATGTGGAGCAGGTAATTGAACTTGCAGTGATGCAGATGAGAGAATACGATAAAAAGTCGATTGACAATACGGAGCGTTTCAGAAAGCTGTATAGCATTTTAAGCAGTAAAAATATGGCAACCACTTACGGCATCAGTTTAAATAACCAATTGCTGGCATCATCTGTTTTCTTCTTTTCGCATAACAGGGCTTATTATATCCTCGTTGGCAATCATCCCAACGGAAAAACATTAGGCGCATCACATGCACTGATTGATGCCTTTATTAAAGACAATGCAGGTCAGGATATGCTTCTTGATTTTGAAGGCTCAGACATACGCAACCTGGCTTTCTTTTATGAGAGTTTTGGAGCTGTTAAGGAAAAGTTCACCGGAATAAAAAACAACAAGCTTCCCTTTTATTTGAAATGGCTGAAGCAATAGTTTTACGCCTCCGTTGCTTCTTCCAGCAGCTGTTCTGCTAATAACAAATCGACAGGACAGGTAATTTTAATATTTCTTTCTTCTCCTTCCACTAATGAAACTTTCATACCATAGGCTTCAACAACTGTAGCTTCATCGGTAAATTTATCTTTATAATCAATCTGGAATGCTGGTATAAGTATCTTGCTATGAAAAGTTTGTGGCGTTTGGACAAGCATTACCTTATTCCTGTCAAAAGCCTCATTACCTTCATCCGTAAGTAACCTGATACTATCTTTCGATGTAATGGCAGGAATAGCCGTACCAGTTGAAAGTGCCTGATTGAAACACCGCTCAATAAGGCCCTGGCTTAATAAACACCTGACTCCGTCATGCACAAATATTATGGCATCCTCTTCTTCTACCAGGGAAAGACCGTTCTTGACAGATTGGAAACGGGTGTCACCGCCTGCTGTTATCTGAACCCGGTTCTTATCAAACCATGCATCAATAATTTCCTGGCCCATATCAGTATAATCTGCTGGTAACACAAGTATCACCTGCATGTCGGAATAAGAATCAAGAAAAGCTTTAAGTGTATAGTACAAGAGAGGTTTGCCCTTAAGCATCATGAATTGCTTTGGCAGATTTCCACCCATTCGTATTCCTGATCCTCCGGCAACTATTACAGCATATTTTTTCATAAGAATTCCTTGTTGTGCAAATATGAAAAATATTTCTGCAGATAAGCCTGACTCAGATAAACTATCTGAAATTAATTTGAAGCGTTACCCCCAATAAGAGATTTGCACTCATTCAGCAGTTTGGCTTTATCAATAGCCGCCGTACCTACTTCTTCACATACAAGGCCTCCTGCAATATTGGCCACTTCAGCTGCAAGGTTCATATCCTTTGAAGCAGCAAAGACTAGTGAAGCTGTGGCAATTACAGTATCTCCGGCGCCAGAAACATCAGCGATATTCCTGACATGAGAAGGAATTATTGTTCCGGTATTCCCTTCCTGAAAAAAAACTCCCTTCTCTGAGAGGGTAATAAATGAAAAACGATGATTCAGATGGCTGTTCAGTTCTTTATGAATCTGTTGTAAAGAAGCTAAAGAAACATCATCGGGTAAAAGATTCAGTGCATCTTTAACCTCTTTCATATTGGGCTTGAAAATATCTGTGTTCTTGTAGGCAAAGAAATTTTTCCGTTTAGGATCGACTGTTGTAATAATTCTATTTTGCCTGCATAAATCAATTGCTTCTGTTATCACACCTTCAGTAAGCACCCCTTTATTATAATCTTCAAAAACAATTACGTCTGGTTTTTCCGTCTGAATGAAACTTTTCAATCGTTCAATTAATAACCGTTGCTGTGATGGATCCAGGTCATTTGTTATCTCTGTATCAAGCCGCATCATCTGCTGATTTCTGCTGATTACACGGGTCTTCTTTGTAGTAATCCTTCCGGGAACTTTAAGCAGATATTGTGCATTTATTTTTTGTTGGATAAATAACTGCTCGAGCAACACAGCCTCATTGTCATCGCCTGTAACAGACAGAATAGCAACCTGGGCTCCCAATGATTTTGCATTGATAGCAACATTTCCTGCTCCGCCAATCCGGTACTCTGTTTTCTCAACAGTAACAACAGGAACAGGTGCTTCCGGCGAAATACGTTCCACTTTACCCCACATATATGTATCAAGCATCACGTCACCAATCACACCAATTTTAATGGAATTAAATGAAATGAATAATTTGTCAAAATCTGTCATACCCAAAAATAAATGATAATTTCATTAAAAGAAAAATCCTCCCTGACGGGAGGACTCAAGATTATTAACTTCTATTTCTTTTCATTTTTGTGTGTCTCGTTCAGACCTTTTACCACTTCCTTTGTAATATTATAAGTTGTATCACGATAATAAAACAAACCGGGATCATCAGAAAGTACAAATGTGTATCCCCTGTTTTTATTAAATTCTTTTATGAAGTCTTCGATTTTCTTTTTTATATCGTTTTGTCTGCGGGCCTTGAAGTCCATATAGTCCTGCTCCTTTCTTGACCTCATTGAATTAATATCATCTTCCATCTTTTTAAGCTCCTGTGCTGCACCCTGAGCCTGCTCGGGAGTCAATTTACCTTCTTTGTCAAGGTTCTGATAGTAATTATATTTTTCCTGCAGGTTTTTAGTAGCTCCGGCAACACTTGTTTCAATATCAGTTTCCATCCTCGTTAAATCGGCTTTAAGGTTCTTTACCAGCACAAAACCGGTAGCCACGGAGTCCATCTCGAAATAAGCAATTTTTACAGGTCTGCCCACAGAAAGCGAATCACTGGTCGCAGCCTTTGCAACCCGTTTGCTGTTCTTTCCGCCAAACTGGTTAAAAAGCAAATAGCCTGCAATCAGCGTTAGCACAACATTCCAAATAATCAAGCCGTTTTTCATCAATCAGTTTTTTCAAAATTAAGTAACTAATATCCGCACTTAGCAAATCCAGTTTTCATTTAGGAAAGGCTTAACAGTGTATCAAAACTGCCATAAGATAAAAAAGGAGCAGGTTACCCCTTACTCCTTATTTATTAATGTTTGCATAACTAATTATTCCTCATCATCAAAACTCATCGCTTCTCTTGTAGTCTGAAGCAGTTCGTATTCTTCCTTGCTTCCCACAATCATGCTTTCAAATTCCCTGAGACCTGTACCGGCAGGTATCGGATGACCGGTAATTACGTTCTCCTTCAGGCCGAGCATTTCATCAGTCTTTCCGTTAATAGCTGCTGATGATAACACCTTGGTTGTTTCCTGGAATGATGCGGCGGAAATCCAGCTTTGCACACCTAATGATGCTTTGGTAATACCCAGCAATGTTGGATGGGAAGTTGCAGGTTTTGCATCACGGTATTCCACTATTTTCTTATCGTTCCTGCGAAGGATTGAATTCTCTTCCCTCACCTCACGAAGTGAAACAATCTGTCCGGCACGCAACCTGGTGCTGTCGCCAATATCTGTTACCACTTTCTTGTCAAAGATTTCATCATTCTCCCTGATGAACTCAAACTTATCTACAAGGTCATCCTCGAGGAAGATTGTATCACCCGGGTCAACAATATTAACCTTACGCATCATCTGGCGAACGATAACTTCAATGTGTTTATCGTTGATTTTTACACCCTGCAAACGATATACTTCCTGAATTTCATTCACCACATATTCCTGTACTGCAAAAGGACCTTTAATTGCCAGGATGTCAACAGGAGCTATCTGACCGTCGCTCAAAGAAGCTCCGGCCTTTACAAAGTCGCCGTCCTGTGCCAGAATCTGCCTTGTTAGCGGTACCAGGTATTTTTTCTGTACACCATCTTTAGCCTCAATGATGATTTCACGGTTACCTCTCTTGATGGCGCCCATAGTTACCACACCATCAATTTCAGATACAATTGCGGGGTTACTTGGGTTCCTTGCTTCAAACAGTTCTGTTACACGGGGAAGACCTCCGGTGATATCCCTCAGTTTTCCGAGGACCCTTGGAATCTTCACAATTACCTGGCCGGCTTTTACATCATCACCTTCTTCGATGATGATATGGCTTCCGGTTGGAAGGTTATATGATTTTTTATCTTTTCCTTCAACGATTAATGATGGAATCTTTGTTTTATCCCTTGTCTCAATAACCACTTTCTCACGGTGACCAGTTTGCTCATCAGCCTCTTCACGGAATGTTACACCGTCAATTACATTTTCAAACTTCACAGTACCGTTAATTTCCGCTACGATTACGTTATTGAATGGGTCCCATGTACAAAGTATATCACCTTTGCTCACCTTCTGCCCATCTTTCACCATCAAAGTAGCACCATAAGGGATATTGTTTGTAATCAAAAGCCTGTCGTTCTTGGTATCAATGATACGCACTTCACCGGTACGGCCAATTACAACTTGTGATTTCTCACCTTCGTTATTTTCGACAGTAACAGTACGCAATCCGTCAAACTGGATGGTTCCCTCAAACTTAGCCATCAAAGTAGATTCAACAGATGCAGAACCAGCCACACCACCAACGTGGAATGTACGGAGGGTAAGCTGTGTACCCGGCTCACCGATTGACTGAGCAGCAATAATACCTACTGCATCACCATTCTGGGCTATCGCACCTGAAGCAAGATTCTTACCATAACATTTCACACACACACCTCTTTTACTTTCGCAGGTAAGCACTGAACGGATTTCAACTGTTTCGATACCGGCATCTTCAATTCTTTTAGACAACTCTGCTGTTATTTCTTCTCCAACTGAAACTATTAGCTGGTCAGTAACCGGATCATATACATCATGCAATGAAGTACGGCCAGCAATCCTGTCGCTCAATGGTTCAATTATGTCTTCGTTATCTTTTAAAGCAGATGTAGCGATGCCACGAAGCGTCCCACAATCCTCTTCGGTAATTACAACATCCTGTGAAACATCCACCAGACGACGGGTCAGGTAACCGGCATCGGCAGTTTTAAGGGCTGTATCGGCAAGACCTTTACGGGCACCGTGGGTGGAGATGAAGTAATCCAATACGTTCAATCCGCCTTTAAAGTTGGAAAGGATTGGATTCTCAATGATTTCACTTCCCGTAGAGCCAGATTTTCTTGGCTTGGCCATCAACCCCCTGATACCAGCAAGCTGCTTAATCTGCTGCTTGGAACCCCTTGCGCCTGAATCAAGCATCATATACACAGAGTTGAAACCCTGCTTATCGCTGCTCAGTTCACGGATCAATGTTTCAGTAATCCTTGTATCCACACGGCTCCAGATGTCAACAATCTGGTTATAACGTTCGTTGTTGGTAATAAGACCCATGTTGTAGCTGTCCCATACCTCATCTACTTCCACTTTTGCATTATCCAGCATTTCCTGCTTAACATCAGGAATAATGAGGTCATTAATACTGAAGGACAATCCACCCTGGAAGGCAGTACGGAAGCCTAACTGCTTAATATCATCAAGGAACTTCGCTGTTTTGGGAACATTGGTAATCTTAATAATGTCACCAATGATCTCACGAAGGTTTTTCTTGGTGAGAAGTGCATTTACAAAACCAACCTCGGCAGGTACAAACTGATTGAATATAACCCGGCCAACAGTTGTTTCTATTAATTTATGTTCCAGTAATCCATCAGCATTACGGATATTGGTTTTCACCTTTATCCATGCATGCAGGTCAACTACTTTTTCATTGTATGCAATGATAACTTCTTCGCTTGAATAGAAAATTTTTCCTTCACCACGAACAGTTTCAGTATCGGTATTTCTCTTTCCTTTTGTAATATAATACAGACCTAACACCATGTCCTGCGAAGGCAGGGTGATTGGTGTGCCATTCTGCGGGTTCAGGATATTGTGCGACGCCAGCATCAGCAATTGGGCTTCCAGGATAGCTGCATGGCTTAAAGGCACATGCACCGCCATCTGGTCACCATCAAAGTCTGCGTTGAACGCTGTTGTTACTAATGGGTGCAGTTGTATCGCTTTTCCCTCAATCAACTTGGGCTGGAAAGCCTGGATTGAAAGACGGTGCAGTGTTGGAGCACGGTTAAGCATTACAGGGTGACCCTTCAAAATATTTTCGAGAATATCCCAAACAACAGCTTCTTTCTTATCAACTAATTTTCTTGCACTCTTTACTGTTTTTACAATACCCCTTTCAATCAGTTTGCGGATGATAAACGGCTTGAATAATTCAGCGGCCATATCTTTTGGTAATCCACACTCATGCAGTTTCAGTTCCGGGCCTACGACGATAACCGAACGGCCGGAGTAGTCAACCCTTTTACCCAACAGGTTTTGACGGAAACGTCCCTGCTTGCCTTTCAATACATCGCTCAGCGATTTTAATGCCCTTCCCCCTTCTGCTTTAACCGCATTTGATTTACGGCTGTTGTCAAACAGTGAGTCAACCGCTTCCTGCAGCATCCTTTTTTCATTACGAAGGATTACCTCGGGTGCTTTAATCTCTAACAACCTTTTCAAACGATTGTTACGGATAATAACACGGCGATACAGATCATTCAAATCAGATGAAGCAAAACGTCCACCATCCAGCGGAACTAACGGACGCAGTTCTGGCGGAATAACCGGAATATATTGCATTACCATCCACTCAGGACGGTTAGAAATTCTTGTATTGGCATCACGGAAAGCTTCTACAACACTCAGCCTCTTCAACGCATCAGCTTTACGCTGCTGAGAAGTTTCTGTAGCGGCAGCATTGCGCAAGTCGAACGATAACTGGTCAAGGTCAATTCTTGCTAACAAATCATGTACTGCTTCGGCACCCATTTTTGCGATGAACTTGTTCGGGTCATCATCAGGCAGGTACTGGTTATCCTTCGGTAATGCATCCAGAATATCAAGGTATTCCTCTTCTGTAAGCAGATCACCAAAGTTTTGTCCTTTGTCTGCACGGATACCTGATTGTATGACAACAAACCTTTCGTAGTAAACGATTGTTTCTAATTTCTTAGAACTTACTCCCAGCAGGTAGCCAATCTTATTAGGCAAAGATTTGAAATACCAGATATGGACAACCGGAACCACCAGTTTAATGTGTCCCATTCTTTCACGGCGAACTTTCTTTTCAGTTACTTCCACACCACAGCGGTCGCAAACGATTCCTTTATAACGGATACGTTTGTATTTACCGCAGGCACATTCGTAATCTTTTACAGGCCCGAAAATTCTTTCGCAAAACAAACCATCCCTCTCAGGCTTGTATGTACGATAGTTGATTGTTTCAGGCTTCAAAATCTCACCATAGCTCCTCTCCAGAATAGTATCTGGCGATGCCAGGCCGATAGTGATTTGCGAAAAAGACGCTTTTGGACGATTTTCTTTTCTGATTGCCATGTTTTATTTAGCTTTTAGCTGATAGCATTGAGCTTTAACTCTCTGCTAATTTTTTAAAATATCTTTCCACTTGAAGAGCTTACAGCTTAATTGCCGGCAGCTCATAGCTTTTCTTATTCAAATTTCAGGTCTAATCCCAATCCTCTTAATTCATGCACCAATACATTGAATGACTCAGGCACACCGGCTCTTGGTACATTCTCTCCTTTAACAATGGATTCATAAGTCTTGGCACGGCCAATGATATCATCAGACTTAATAGTCAGCAATTCCTGCAGAATGTTTGACGCTCCGTATGCTTCAAGTGCCCAAACTTCCATCTCACCGAAACGCTGACCACCAAACTGTGCTTTACCACCTAAAGGCTGTTGCGTAATTAAGCTGTATGGTCCAATCGAACGGGCATGCATCTTATCATCAACCATATGGTGCAGTTTGATAACATAGATAATACCGACTGTAGCCTTCTGGTGGAATCTTTCTCCGGTTTCTCCATCATACAGATGGGTGTGACCGTACATTGGAATGCCAGCCTGTTCACAGTATTTGCCGATTTCATCCACACTGGCGCCGTCAAAAATTGGGGTGGCAAAACGCAACCCAAGTTTCTCTCCAGTCCAGCCAAGGATGGTTTCATAAATCTGTCCCAGGTTCATACGGCTTGGTACACCAAGCGGGTTAAGTACTATATCAACCGGAGTTCCATCTTCGAGGAACGGCATATCTTCCTGGCGAACTATTTTGGCAACGATACCTTTGTTACCGTGGCGACCCGCCATCTTATCTCCTACTTTCAGCTTACGCTTAACAGCGAGATATACCTTGGCAAGTTTTAGTACACCGGCAGGCAATTCATCACCAATACTAATGTTGAATTTTTCTCTCTTATAACGGCCCAGTTCTTCGTTGAACTTGATATTGTAATTGTGCAGAAGTGTATTGATCTGGTCATCAACTTTTGCATCGCCTGACCAACCAAGCGGATTAATATTTGCAAAGTCAAGGCCACGCAGGTTCTTTTCAGTAAACCTTGCTCCTTTACCAATCTGCACTTCACCAAAATTGTTGCTTACTCCGGCAGAAGTATGGTCTTTAAGAAGAGTTGAAAGCTTTTCAATCAGTACTTCCATCAAATCATTCTCGTTTGTCTCATGGATTTTCTCCAGCCTTTCCATAGCAGCCTTCTCTCTTACTTTGGCATTCTTGTCTTTTTTTGCCCTCTGGAACAGCTTCTTGCCAATTACAACACCTTCTACTCCGTTTGGAGCTTTCAATGAGGCGTCTTTAGCATCGCCGGCTTTATCACCGAAGATGGCACGGAGAAGTTTCTCTTCTGGGGTAGGATCACTTTCACCTTTTGGAGTAATCTTACCAATGAGGATGTCCCCTTCTTTTACCTGTGCGCCAATTCTGATAATACCATTTTCATCGAGGTCTTTAGTAGCCTCTTCAGAAACGTTTGGAATATCCGGAGTCAGCTCTTCTTCTCCAAGTTTTGTATCACGGACCTCCAGTTCGTATTCAGAAATATGTACAGAAGTAAACAAGTCTTCCTTAACAACCCTTTCGCTGATAACAATGGCATCCTCAAAGTTGTAACCTTTCCATGGCATGAATGCCACTTTCAGGTTTTTACCAAGAGCCAGCTCACCATTCTGCGTAGCATAACCTTCTGTTAAGAAATCACCCTTCTTAACTTTCTGGCCTTTCTTAACGGCAGGCTTCAGGTTAATACAGGTTTCCTGATTAGTCTTGATGAATTTTGTAAGCCTGTAAACACGGAGATCATCTTCAAAACTTACTAATTTTTCATCTGCATCCCTGTCGTAACGAACATGTATCTCATTTGCATCAACAAACTCAACCACACCAGTTCCGTCAGCATGGATTTGAATCCTTGCATCACGGGCAGCCTTACCTTCCAGACCTGTACCAACGATAGGTACATCTGGACGAAGCAGCGGCACTGCCTGACGTTGCATGTTTGAACCCATCAGGGCACGGTTAGCATCGTCATGCTCAAGGAAAGGAATCAACGAAGCACTCAAACCAACAATCTGGTTCGGGGCTACGTCCATAAACTCAACTTCACCTTTATCAAGAATCGGGAAGTCGCCAGTCTGGCGGCTTACAATTTTCTCTTCTGCAAACTCTCCTTTCTCGTTCAATGCAGAGTTGGCCTGTGCAATTTTTGCCAGGTCTTCTTCCTCAGCACTCAGGAAAGAAAGTTTTTTCATATCCACCTTTCCATTGTCAACCTTGCGGTAAGGAGTTTCGATAAAGCCCATGTCGTTAATCTTTGCATGTACGCAAAGAGTAGAAATAAGACCAATGTTCGGGCCTTCAGGAGTTTCGATTGTACACAAACGGCCATAGTGTGAGTAGTGTACGTCACGCACCTCGAAACCTGCTCTTTCACGGCTTAAACCACCGGGTCCGAGAGCTGAGATACGACGTTTGTGCGTAATTTCTGAAAGTGGGTTTGTCTGATCAAGGAACTGGCTGAGCTGTGATGTCCCGAAGAAGGAGTTAATCACAGATGATAGTGTTCTTGCGTTGATAAGGTCAACAGGAGTAAACACTTCATTGTCACGTACGTTCATTCTTTCACGAATGGTACGTGCCATACGGGCCAGACCTACACCAAACTGAGCATACAATTGCTCACCAACGGTACGTACACGACGGTTACTCAGGTGATCAATATCATCAATCTCAGCTTTACCATTGGTGAGTTTTACCAGGTATTTGATGATGAGAATAATATCTTCTTTGGTCAGTGTTTTCTTTGTAATCGGTAAGTCAAGGTTCAGCTTGCGGTTAATTTTATAACGACCAACTTCACCTAAATCATAACGCTTATCACTGAAGAATAATTTATCAATAATGCCGCGGGCAGTTTCATTATCCGGAGCATCGGCACCACGCAACTGGCGATAGATAAACTGAACGGCTTCCAGTTCACTGTTCGAAGTATCTTTATTAAGTGTGTTGTAAATAATGGCGTAGTCTCCACCTACATCTTCTCTTTGTACAAAGATGCTCTTCACTTCCATATCGATTATGGTAGCTATTGCGTCTTCATCCAGGACAGTGTCCCTTTCCATCACAATCTCGTTCCTCTCAATTGATACTACTTCGCCGGTATCTTCATCCACGAAATCTTCAACCCATGTTCTTAGTACCCTTGCAGCAAGGCGTTTACCTACATATTTGCCAAGCGATTTTTTATCCACCTGCACTTCATCCGCCATACCAAACAATTCAAGAATGTCCTTGTCTGTTTCGTAGCCAATGGAACGTAATAAAGTTGTTACCGGGAATTTCTTCTTACGGTCGATGTAAGCATACATTACATTATTAATGTCTGTAGCGAATTCCATCCAAGCACCTTTGAAAGGAATAACCCTGGCAGAATAAATTTTTGTTCCGTTCGGGTGAACAGACTGACCAAAGAACACACCAGGAGAACGATGCAACTGCGACACAACCACCCTTTCAGCACCATTTATAACGAATGTGCCGCGGGGTGTCATGTAAGGAATATTACCCAGAAATACGTCCTGAACGATGGTCTGGAAATCCACATGTTCCTCATCATTACAGCTAAGGCGGAGCTTCGCTTTTAGCGGAACCGCATAAGTGAGGCCACGTTCCATACACTCCTCAATGCTATAGCGGGGAGGATCGATGAAATAATCCAAAAATTCCAGAACGAAAATGTTCCTAGTGTCTGTAATTGGAAAATTATCCTTAAACACACGGAAAAGGCCTTCAATGTTACGTTTGTCAGGCGTTGTTTCTAACTGGAAGAATTCTTTGAAAGACTGAATTTGCACCTCAAGCAGGTCAGGAGTTTCAGCCAGATGCTTAATCTTACCGAAATCCACCCTTGAGTTCACTTTTGTTGAAGACATATGCGTAAAACCGGTTTTTTACAACGTTGAGGACACACAAATCACTCACAGGGTCTCATTTTAGAAAAAACGAAACTCTATGAACGTCAATTACTTGCGCATGATTTGGGATGTCAAAATATTTTTTGGCCAAAATAAAGGATTGCAAAAGTAAGAAATTAATAGTTCTGGCCAAGAAAAGTTTGCTTACAATAATCCGGCCAAAAAAATATATCTCCCGGATTTTCAAACACTCATTATCCTTTATATTGCAATATATTTTAAACCAATGCTGCGAAAATTCATTATAGATTATCTCTCCTTTTCCCGTAAAGACAGAATTGCCATAATCGCTCTTGTTCTGATTGTTTGTTCGGTTTTTCTGCTGCCGCTATTATTTACCGGTTACGCAGATTCAAAGAAAGTTGTCAGTGACACTTCCTGGATAAAAGCTATGCAAAATTTAGAACAGAAACAAAGTGACAGCGCAGCCGGTTACAGCAACGACTATGAAAATAATTACGGAGGTTTTCAATACGATAAAAGAACCGGCAGTTTTACCAATAAACCCAAAGGGGAGCTTTTTTATTTCGATCCAAACACACTTTCTGCTGAAGGTTGGGAAAGGTTAGGGATAAGAGAGAAAACCATTCATACAATCCAAAACTACCTGTCCAAAGGTGGCAAGTTTCGAAAGCCTGAAGATGTACAAAAAATATACGGATTGTTTCCGGATGAGTATGAAAGGATAGCTCCATTTATTAAAATTGAGTCACAACCCCAAGGTTTCGGCAACGAACCAGGGTATTCTAATCTACCTGCTGTTGGTGAGAAAAAGACCTTCCCCAATACTCCAAAATACAGCGTTGTTGAAGTAAATACTGCTGATACATCTGCACTAATAGCCTTACCCGGCATAGGCAGTAAACTGGCACAACGGATTATTGGCTTCAGGGATAAATTAGGTGGTTTTTACTCTGTAAATCAAATTGCCGAGACATACGGTTTGCCCGATTCAACTTTTCAGAAAATCAAGCAATATCTAAGGGCAAATGCTGATGAAATAAGAAAAATAAACATTAATACGGCTACAATTGACGAATTAAAATCACATCCATACATTAAATGGGGACTTGCTAACCCAATAATAGCTTTTCGGAAAGAACATGGGACATTTGCCAAAATTGAAGACCTTAAAAAAGTGATGGTGATTACAGAGGATGTTTATAATAAAATAGCCCCTTACATAATAATAGTTCATTAAAAAAGCCCGGCAAAAAATGCCAGGCTTAAGAATTAAATATTCCAGTTCAGAAATTAAGCAATCTCAACATCAGCACCGGCTTCTTTCAGCTTGGCTGCAATATCTTCTGCTTCTGCCTTAGAAATGTTCTCTTTAACATTCTTAGGTGCGCCGTCAACCAGTTCTTTTGCTTCTTTCAGTCCAAGACCAGTAAGATCTTTTACTATTTTCACTACGTTAAGTTTAGAAGCACCACCACTCTTCAATACTACATTGAATGAAGTTTTCTCTTCAGCAGCGGCTGCGCCACCACCATCACCGGCTGCAACAACAACTGCTGCTGCTGCAGGCTCAATTCCGTATTCAGATTTCAGAAAATCTGCTAATTCCTGTACTTCTTTTACTGTTAAAGCCACCAGGCTTTCTGCTAATGCTTTTACGTCTGCCATTTTGTTTGAATTTTTCCCGTCTTCTTACTCCCTTTTTTAGAAGTCCGACGGATGATTAAAAAAATTATTTATGCCTTTCTTTTACCCTCCGGCCAGGTAGTTATTTGTATTGCCTGAAGCAACAAATAGTTGTTGATTACTCAGCTACTGCCTCAGCTCCGCCAGCTTTCTGTTCGTGATGGTGCAATAATGCAGCCAGCACTCGTTTAGCCGGTGACTGTAACAGTCCGATAACTTCACCAATAAGCTCATTCTTAGTCTTAATTTGAGTGAGAGCTTTCAGGTTGTTATCACCCATGTAAACATCACCATTAATAAAGGCTGCCTTAAGAACAGGTCTTTCGCCATTGCTTTCCTTACGGAATGAACTGATAATTAAAGCAGGTTCTTTAGGATTCTCAGAAAACATAAGGGCTGTTACATTATGCAGGGAATCATACATACCTGCATATTTTTCACTGTCAAGGGCTTCCAGCGCCTTTTTGATGAGAGTGTTCTTAGCCACTTTCATTTCCACATTCTTGTTAAAGCATGCACGGCGTAACTTGCCCACCTGCTCAACAGTAAGTGATTCTGTATCGGTAACATAGAAGTTATTGTACTGAGAGAATTTATCCTTCAGTACTTCTATTACTTCGTTTTTTTGATCTTTAGTCATTTTATATTGTTTTGACTCTTAGAAAATGTTGTTTTCCTTACTTCTGTTTAACAGAAATGTAAGCGATTAGTGAACAAATGCTTTAGCATCAATCATAATGCCCGGGCTCATGCTGCTGGCCATACTGATTCCTTTCAGGTATGTGCCTTTTGCAGTAGCCGGCTTTGCCTTAATGATAGCGTTGAGCAATTCCAGGCTGTTCTCAGCTATTTTCTCAGGAGAAAAACTAACACGGCCAATAGAAGCATGTATGATACCCACTTTGTCAACCTTAAAAGCGATTTTACCCCCTTTTACATCGTTGATTGCATTTGCCACATCATTGGTAACTGTACCCGTTTTAGGGTTAGGCATCAGGTTACGGGGACCGAGAATCTTACCAAGTTTACCAATCTTAGGCATTACAGACGGAGTAGCGATAATTACATCAATATCAACCCAGCCACCTTCAATTTTTTGAACAAATTCATCGAGCCCAACATAGTCAGCCCCGGCACCTTTGGCTTCGGCTTCTTTATCAGGTGTGCAAAGCACTAATACTCTTTTTGTTTTACCAGTACCGTGAGGCAGGGTAACTGTACCACGGATAGCCTGGTCAGCTTTTTTTGGATCAACACCCAGACGGATGTGAAGGTCAACAGAAGCATCGAATTTGGTGGTGTTTACCTGCTTTACCAATGCAGATGCCTCTTTTAATGAATAGGCTTTTTGTGCGTCAACTTTTGTGTTGGCAACCTTTCTTTTTTTACTTATAAATGCCATTGTAATTCGTTTAAAAGGATTCTGAAATTAGTTTTCCCATGGGGCTTTACCTTCAACAGTAAGACCCATGCTGCGGGCTGTACCAGCAACCATTTTCATGGCGCTTTCTACTGTAAAGCAGTTGAGGTCAGGCATTTTGTCTTCGGCAATTGCCTTTACCTGATCCCACGTCACTTTGCCCACTTTACTTCTGTTGCTTTCTTTAGAACCCTTCTGAATTTTTGCTGCATCCATCAACTGTACAGCAGCAGGAGGCGTTTTGATGATGAAATCAAAACTCTTGTCAGAATAAACGGTGATTAATACTGGGAGAACTTTCCCGGGTTTGTCCTGTGTTCTTGCATTGAACTGCTTACAGAATTCCATGATGTTGATACCCTTGGAACCCAGCGCCGGACCGATAGGGGGTGCAGGATTTGCCTGGCCACCTTTAACTTGCAGCTTTACATAGCCGCTGATTTCTTTTGCCATTTTTAAAACTTTTTGGTGTTAACGACTTTTCTGTCAAAGCTTTATGCCAGACTACTCAGTCTCCCAAACTCTTGTTCCCGGATTCCCGGGATATCAAAAGAACTAATTGGGGCTGCAAAGGTAATGTTGATAGTCCGATATGCAAAGTTTTTTAATCAATTTCTGATATCAGACGAAAAGAAAAAGGCCACCGGTTCAGATGGCCTTTCAATATTGTAACCGTTTTTTAACTGATTTTCTCAACCTGCATGTATGTGAGTTCAACAGGTGTGGAACGTCCAAATATTTTTACTGTTACTTTCAGCTTTTTCTTCTCATCATTAACTTCTTCAATAACCCCGTTAAAGTCGTTAAATGCACCTTCTATAATCTTAATAGTTTCACCAACAATGAAAGGCTCAATCATACTAACACCACCTGCCTCAGCCATTTCATCCATTTTACCCAGCATTTTGTTTACTTCAGCTTTTCTCAATGCAATTGGGTCATCCTTTCCAAGGAAATGAATAACGTTTGTCGTATTTTTTATTACATCCCTTAAATCATCTGTAAGTTTTCCGTTGGCAATTTCTATCATCACATAACCAGGGTAATAGTTTCTTTCACGCATTACCTTTTTGCCATTGGCCACTTTATACACCTTCTCAACCGGAAGAAACACCTGCTTCACCTGCTCCCACCCACCGCGGCTTATTTCTTTGTCAAGGTATTCCTTCACCTTTTTCTCTTTGCCGCTTATGACACGCAACACATACCATTTGGTATCCTGCTGTGGTGCATTCTCCGTATTTACAATTGTTGTTTCCATTATTACCCGTTCAGAATATCATAGATTAAAGAAAGACCTTTGCCCGCAACAAAATCCATTGCCATCACAATAAATGTGATAACCAGGGTTGCCACCAGTACAATCATTGTGGACTGTTGCAATTGCGGCCATGTTGGCCAGGTCACCTTTTCTGTTAATTCCTTATATGACTCCTTAAAATAAATCGCAATCTTGTTCATGAATAAAATTTTAATTCAGAATCAATCAGCACGGGCAGAGAGATTCGAACTCCCATCAACGGTTTTGGAGACCGCTATTCTGCCATTGAACTATGCCCGTAGAAAGCTAAAAGCTATTCCGTGTTACCGAAACAGCTTTTAGAATCTTATGTGCGAAGATATTAAAATTCTCGCAATTCCGCCTGTGGCGGACCAAAGCTAAAAGCTTGCAGCTCGTAGCTTTTTATTATTTCAAAATTTCTGTCACCTGACCAGCACCTACTGTACGGCCACCTTCACGAATCGCAAACTTCAGACCTTTCTCCATCGCAATCGGTTGGATAAGTTTTACAGTCAATGAAGTGTTATCGCCAGGCATAATCATTTCAGTACCAGCATTCAGCTCTACTTCGCCAGTTACGTCTGTAGTACGGAAATAGAATTGAGGACGGTATTTGTTGAAGAAAGGAGTATGACGGCCGCCTTCTTCTTTGCTCAGTACGTAAACCTCAGCTTTAAATTCAGTGTGAGGAGTGATAGAACCAGGCTTAACGATAACCATACCACGACGGATTTGGTTCTTATCAATACCACGGAGCAGCAGACCTGCGTTATCACCAGCTTCGCCTTCATCAAGAAGTTTACGGAACATTTCAACACCAGTACAAGTTGAAGTCAGTGGCTCAGGAATAAGACCCACGATTTCAACAGGCTCACCTACTTTAATACGGCCTCTTTCAATACGACCTGTAGCAACTGTACCACGGCCAGTAATTGAGAATACATCTTCAACAGACATCAGGAATGGCTGATCAACCGGACGGGGAGGCAGCGGAATGTAAGCATCTACAGCATCCATCAGTTCTTCAACCTGCTTAACCGCTTCAGCATCGCCATCAAGAGCTTTAACAGCAGAGCCTTTAATGATTGGGGTAGCAGTACCATCAAAGCCGTAGAAAGTCAGCAAATCACGGATTTCCATTTCAACCAGATCAAGCAGTTCCGGATCGTCAACCAAGTCAACTTTATTCATGAACACAACCATTTTAGGTACACCGACCTGGCGGGCCAAGAGGATGTGCTCTTTAGTTTGCGGCATAGGACCATCAGTTGCAGCAACAACCAGGATCGCACCATCCATCTGAGCAGCACCGGTAATCATGTTTTTAACATAGTCGGCGTGACCAGGACAGTCAACGTGGGCATAGTGACGGTTAGCCGTCTGATACTCAACGTGGGCTGTATTGATGGTAATACCCCTTTCTTTTTCTTCAGGAGCAGCATCAATTTCATCATATTTTTTTACTTCAGCCAACCCTTTCTGAGCAAGGATGGATGTGATAGCCGCAGTCAAAGTTGTTTTACCATGGTCAATGTGGCCGATAGTACCAACGTTAACGTGGGGTTTGTCCCTTTTGAAGGTCTCTTTAGTTGCCATTGTTATCTGTTTTTAAAGTTGTGTTTTAACAATTATTGTTTTCTATTTATGAAGTCGGCAGCATTACTGCTATCGGCTTTCGTTGCGTCGCACTCTTGTACTTCCGGTACGCTTTTCAGCAATACAAAAGAAGCATTTTTTCCTCCACAAGTCAAATATGAGTGAGCCGTTGATGAGAATTGAACTCACGACCTCTTCCTTACCAAGGAAGTGCTCTACCACTGAGCTACAACGGCTGGTATAGCCTGGAGAGTTTTCTCTCAATTCTCACATAAAAAGAACTCAAAACTTAATTCTGAGCGGGAGACCGGGCTCGAACCGGCCACCTGAAGCTTGGAAGGCTACCGCTCTACCAAATGAGCTACTCCCGCTTATCCTAAGAACTTAATTGTGGGCAAGGATGGATTCGAACCACCGAACTCCGAAGAGGACAGATTTACAGTCTGTTGCCGTTGGCCACTTGGCTACTTGCCCCTGGAGCCACTTGTCGGAATCGAACCAACGACCTACTGATTACAAATCAGTTGCTCTACCGGCTGAGCTAAAGTGGCTAATAAATGAGGCTCAAAATTATGCTGATTAGCAGTTTATTCTGAGCAATAAAGAACTACCCCCGTTTACGGGGAGGCAAAGGTAAGGGAAAATGATATTCTGAAAAATTTTGAAAAATATTTTTTTGCTTGTATTCAGCCTGTTGTGAATAACTCAGGAATAATTGTGGCAGTATTTTATGAACCAAAACTCCAATGAAGACTTTGACTGAAGACTGTAATAAAAAAGCCCCCGGAAATCCGGGGGCCTATTTAATTTAAGCGGCTTTTTTTTCTTTGTTTCTTTTTATCTGCGTCACCAGGGAATCAAATGCTGCATCAAAGGATTCTTCAAACGACTTACTGGATGATTTCACAAAAAAATTCTGCCTCGGAACATGTACCCTTATCTCAACAATCTTGTCCTTAATTGTGTGAATGACATTGTCGAGCTTCAGGAACACATTCACCTGAATGATACGGTCACTGAAATTGTTTAATTTTTGAAGTTTACGATTTACATAATCTAACAACTTACTGTCTGCATTGAAATGAACAGTTTGAATGTTTACGTTCATGGTCATCATTTTTTATCAGTGAAACAATAAATAAAGAACTGGTTTCGTCCTTCCAAAGGATATATTCTTTTTACATCTACAATTTAGTTCAATTTGACATTTATACCAAAAAAAAATGAGGATTTAATACCGCCATCTCTCAAGCTTTAGGATGGGCTTTTTTATGAATATCTTTCAACTTTTCAATTGTGTTATGTGTATATACCTGTGTGGATGCCAGGCTGGAATGTCCCAATAACTCCTTTACAGCATTCAAATCGGCACCATTGTTCATAAGATGAGTGGCAAAAGAATGTCTGAGAATGTGAGGGCTTTTCTTTTCTAATGTACTCACCTCACCGAGATATTGATTAACAAGTATATAGGCATATTTGGGATATAACGGCCTCCCTTTTTCTGTTACTAAAAAGGTTTCGTCTTGCTTTTCGATGAGTTTTCTTTTCTGGATACGGTAATCCATTATCATTTGTATTATCTCTTTACCAACAGGTATTACTCTTTCCTTGTTGCCTTTTCCAAGCACCTTTATTTGTCCTTTACCAGTATCTATTTGTCCCTCTTTTAATTGTATCAGTTCGCTTAACCTCATGCCTGTTGCATAAAATATACTAATAAGGAGTTTTGCATTCAGGCCTTTCCAGTCTTCAGCAGAAATGGCTAAAGAACTGATTAGTTTTACGGCATCTTCTTCTTTTACAAAAACAGGCAGTTTTCGCCCATTTTTCGGGCTTATTACTTTCGCCATTGGTGTGGCATCAATAGCCCCCCTTTTCATATAATACTTAAAAAAAGATTTCAGGCTTGAAATTTTCCGGTTGATGCTTTTTGATTGCATCCCCTGATCTTTCAGGCTTGCCAGCCAGCTTCTTATTTGTCCATGGCCAATGGCATTCAGACTTATGCTGCCGAAATTAAGTTCCAGATAATCAAAACAGGAAATCAAGTCATTTTCATAGGAAATAACTGTGTTACGGGAGTACCTTTTTTCAAATTTCAGGTACTCAATAAACGGAACTATATACTCCTTATTTACCATTTTATGTATTGAGATGCAATCTACACTTTCCTGAAAATAAAATAGCCATACGGTTGCCCGTACAGCTATAATAAGTTTATTAACAGAGATAAGTAATTATAATTATCCTTCTATCTTTCCGCTGGCAATCTTTTGCTTGTAGATTGCTTTCAGCACTTCACCACGGCGCTTAACCGATGGCTTTGTAAAGCTTTGACGTTCACGCAACTGAAGCAAAACTTTTGATTTCTCAAACTTTTTCTTGTACTTTTTTAACGCCTTGTCAATGTTTTCGCAATCTTTTGAATCAATAATAAGCATAACTAATATACCTCCTTTGGTATTTTTTGGGTGGCAAAGATAAGGGGAAAGATTTGAGATTTTATATTTACACATGAAAAGTTTTTGTGGTAACCTTTCTACCCAAAAAAGCTTAATAACCAGTTAATTTGCAGCATGTTTACAGGAATAATTGAATATACAGGCATTGTAAAAGAGATAATATCGACAGGAACAAATAAGAGTTTCTGGGTTGAGTCACCTTTGGCAACAGAGGTAAAAGTTGATCAAAGCATCAGCCACAGCGGCGTATGTCTGACAGTTGAAGATATTAAAGCCGGAAGCCACAGGGTAACGGCTATTGATGAGACATTACAGAAAACTAATCTCGGAACTTGGGACATTGGAACTATAATAAACATGGAACGCAGCCTGCAAATGAACGGCCGGCTTGACGGGCACATGGTGCAAGGCCATGTTGATGCTACAGGAATATGCACCGCTGTTAAGGAAAAGGACGGAAGCTGGGAATATAGCATCAGCTATCCTGAAAAATTTGCTGCATTGCTTATAGAGAAAGGTTCTATTAGCCTTAATGGAATAAGCCTTACTGCCTTCAATGTAAGAGAAAACAGTTTTACTGTAGCTATTATACCTTTTACTTATGAGCACACCAATCTTAAACAGCTTTCTGTAAACGGGAGGGTTAATCTTGAGTTTGACATGGTGGGGAAATACCTGCAAAGGCATATTGAATTAAGTAGATCATGAGTACCGAGATTAAAAATACCCAATACTACCCCGCTCTAGATGGGTTAAGAGGGTTGGCGATTTTGCTGGTCTTGTTATATCACAATTTCAGCTTTATTCCTTTTTTTAATTTTGGCTGGCTTGGCGTTGATTTGTTTTTTGTGTTATCTGGCTATCTTATTACTAATATTTTAGTTACAACTGTCAATACAAAAGACTATTACAAGAATTTTTATTTAAAAAGAATTTTAAGGATATTCCCGTTATACTATTTTTCTTTTGTTTTACTTGTTTTTGTAATCCCTTTATTATTCCCGAATCTTTTAAAGGTTGATTTTTATAGGACAAATCAACACTGGTTCTGGCTATATCTTCAAAACTGGTTACTAATTTTTAAATCATCGGATAATAATACAGCTCTAAATCATTTTTGGTCCTTAGCAGTTGAAGAACAATTCTACTTAATCTGGCCCATAATTGTAGCTTTACTTAAAGATGCAAAGAGGTTACTTATTTTTTGTCTTACCCTCCTGTTTATTGTAATTATATTTAGATTTCATATCGGTAATAATACAAGTATTTACAGTAATTATAACTGGATATTTCTATTCACAAGAATCGATGGAATTCTATTAGGGGCCACTGTTGCATTAATACTTAAAATTAACCCCAATATAATAACTAAGTATTTTACCTTATTAATCTTATTTCTCGCAGGTATTAATTTCTTTGTATATTATATAAACAAAACTCATTTTCAAAAACTAGATGTATGGTCAATTTGTGGATACACAACATTTTCTGCAATATTTGGTCTTTTAACTTTTGAATTAATTAATCCACAATATAAGTTTTTTATAAAAATAATTTCATTTCGGGCTTTCCGTATTTTAGGCAAATACTCCTTTGGTCTCTATATTTTTCATTGGCCAATTTTTGTAGCTTTTAATCAGAAAATAACTAACTTTTTTTTTGAATTGAATTTAAATCAACTTTATTCTATGCTTTTGACATCAATAGGGTTAACGATTTGTGCGTTTCTAATGGCAGTACTCTCATATCACAGTTTAGAAAAATTCTTTCTCAGACTAAAAGACAGAATTAATTTACCCAAACCTATCCCTTAATTTCATCGCAGGTAATTCAAAAAAGATATAAATCACACCTGAAATAGACAAAGTTAAAATCCAGCAAACCGTATATTTAATATACCATATATTTAAAAATACTGGCATGTCATTTAAAATAACCAACGAATAATTAATAACTATTACATGAAAAAGGTATGCTGAATAGGACACCTTACTTACATAAGTAAAAATGCCAAATAATAATTTAGAGCTTGTCTTTTCCCAAAAACTCAACAATGGTAGAAGTAGCGCTACTCCAACAGAAGTTACAATCAAAAACACCGTATGTAAATACATTCTAAACTTTTCTCCATCCGCGATAAAAGATTTCAGTACAAAAAGATTTATTATTAAAATCATAAAACCAAATAAAAAAGAAGGCGTTTTATACTTCTTCCAAAAAAAAGAATATTCAATTTTCAACCATGATGCAAAGACCCCGATACAAATCGAATCAATTCGAAAAATAACAATCCTCCTGATTTCTGAATCCCAATCTGACCTTTTATCAATTTGATATACTAAATATTTCAGTAGCCCTGAAATTAATATTACAACCAAAATTCTTATAGCTACGCTTTTTCTATTTAAACCTTTTTTCCTTTTTTTAAAAGGGTTAAACAAGAATGGAATAACAATATAAGTCCATTCTTCTATTGACAAACTCCACGATTCAATAAAAAAAGGGAGATTAGGTACAACTAGATTTTGAGAGAAAACAAAATACAACAAATAATTAATGGCACTAATGTCTTTAACACCAGATAAAAGGACTATCAAAAGATTAATCAACAGGGCTAAAAAATAATTTGGAAATGTTCTGAACCAGCGCCTTATCCAAAAGACTTTTGCAGTCAGCATACTATTTTCTTCCGAGAACATCTCAAACAAAATGCCGCCAATTAGGAACCCGCTTAGCACAAAAAACAATTCCACCCCTAAGTACCCTGATAAGAGGAACATTATTTCCCTATCCTCCGGACAAACGGGTAATAAAAAGGAAGTGTGAGAAAACAAGACAAGAATGATTGCGGCAGCTCGCAAAACATCCAAACCAAAAATCCTTTCATTTCTCATAGCATATTAATAAAAATCAATAATTTAGATTATTATTCTTGATACCCAAATAATTAGTAAACTTTGAGTTACCAATATGAACAATGATTCAAAAATAATTATTGTAATCCCTATTTTCAACGACTGGTCAAGTTTGGAAGAACTATTAAAAAAAATCGACAATACCACCTCGAATCAATTGTATGACACCATAGAATATCTTATCATAAATGATGGCTCCTTTAATCGTACCAATTTAAAAGACAGTCAAAATGGAAAAATTAAACTTATAAATTTAGCTACTAATCTTGGACACCAAAAGGCAATAGCAATTGGACTTTCTTGGATACATAAGTATACAAATTACAAAAAAATTGTAATAATGGATGGTGATGGAGAAGATAAACCAGAAGAACTGAATAAATTACTTGAAGCCAGTTTAAAAAATCCTGATAAAATTATTGTTGCAAAAAGAAATGGAAGAGAAAATAGTATTTCATTTAAAATTTTCTACAGAATATACAGAATGACATTTCGCATACTTACTGGAAATAAAATCACATTTGGAAATTTCGTTGTTTTTCCTGCTGAATTTCTAAAAAGATTAGTATATATGCCAGAAACATGGAGCCACCTCCCCTCGACAATAATAAAAAGTAGATTACCAATTATTGAAGTTGGTACAAAGAGAGGTAATAGGTTAATGGGAAAATCAAAAATGACCATGCATTCCCTTTTACTGCATGGATTTGCTGCCATTTCAGTTTTTAGCGAAAAAGTAACGACACGCATACTTATGGTTTCATCATTACTCACATTATTATCTTTAGTATTAGGGTTAGCCATCTTAATAATAAAGTACTTAACAACTTTAGCAATCCCTGGTTGGACATCAACAATGGTTTTAGTTTCTGGTGTTATTTTTCTTCAAGCAATTTTGCTATCAATGTTTGCTCTTTTTCTTTATTTATCCTCAAAATCATTATTCCGTATAATCCCTGCTATTCACTTTGAAGATTATATTCCTAAAGAGGATATTAATGAATAATACTACAAAATATATAAGTACAGAACTTGCTGTCTTTAAAGATGCGCAAAACTGGAAAAAGTATTTTTCCGACATTATTATTCCGTTTATTCAAGGTTCAGTATTGGAGGTTGGGGCTGGTATCGGATCTAATACACCATATCTCATCAATAAAAAGATAAATTCATTAACCTTATTAGAACCTGATAAGTCCTTTGCAAATATCCTTAAACAACAAAAAACGCAAAACCAATTCCCACAAAATTGTGATGTTATCAACGGAACACTTCAGGATTTGAAAAAAGATTTACTGTTTGACACCATAATATATTTAGATGTATTAGAGCATATAGAAAACGATAGTGAAGAAGTAAGCGAGATATACAATCGCCTAAAACAAAATGGCAAGTTAATTATTCTGTCACCAGCATTCCCATGTATATTTAGCAAATTTGACAAGGAAATTGGTCATTATAGAAGATATACCAAGAAAAGCTTAAGAAAAATTTCAGTTAAAATGAGACCACTAAATTTACGATACCTTGATTGCTCCGGTTTTTTTTTATCTGCTGCCAACAAATACTTCCTAACACAAAAATATCCATCAAAAAAACAGGTATTTTTCTGGGATAAAGTATGTATACCGATATCAAGGTTTTTTGACCCCTTAACAAAAAACTTCTTTGGCAGAAGTATCTTAGGTATATGGGAAAAAAAATAAACTTATGTTGAATATAATTCCAAAGTGGTTCTTGCAAAAAAGGGATGTTCCTGTAGAAAAAGCCATTTTATATTTTTCATTTTTTTTCTTTTTACTACTCTTTGTTTATAGAGTAATGCTGATATTCTCATTCAATGGGGAAATCGGAGGTATTGACAACAATTTTATTTCAGGTGTCATTAGAATGGCTGCCGGATTTGATATATACTCAAACCCTGAGAATTTGCCCTTTTCAGTTAATCAATATCCTCCACTCTATTTTGAGATTTCGGCCTTTTGTGCTGACCTATTTTGTGTTGATTTTGATTCTAACCCAATAAACATTTATTGGCTTTGCAGGGCTTTGTCGCTAACTTACGACACTTTAACGGTTTTACTAATGTTTATTATACTCAGAAAGAATTTCTGCATTAATAATTCAATTGCAATAATGCTTGCCGTTATTTTCTTCTACATACTTGGGTTTTACGGGTACACATTTTCTAGAACAGACAGTCTCTATTTATTTTTTTACACCTTTACTATACTGAGAATTTCTGGAAAAAAATGTCCAAAAATTATAAATATTTTTTTTCTAGCAATTCTCACAGTTTTTTCTATCTTCTCTAAGCAATCCGGGATCGTTCTTCCTGTCATAATAGTATACCTTTTAGTAATAAAAGGCAACACAAAGAAAGCCTTCATCTATTTCATAACAGCAGGAACTCTTCTCTTAACAATCATATACTTTTATTCTTTAAGGCACCCATATTTTGCTCTAAACGTAATAAATGGAATAATTAATAGAATTGATCTTTCCTGGTTTTACGGAGAAATTTTTAAGCCGTTCGCCCTAACCCTACCAGCCCTCTTACTATATTACACTTTTGTAATTTCTTTGCGATATTCACTTAATAAAAGCGATTCCAAAAAAAATCAATTGTACACTATATTTATAATTCAATTTTTTTTCAGTTTACTTATCTGCATTAAATGGGGATCAACTTTAGGGTATTTTTATGAACCATTTTTACTTTCCCTTCTTCTATTAGGTATTGAGTTAAAAACAAAAATGAGTATGTACCCACAACTCGTTAAAAAAATACTTCGATTTTCACTTCCCCTTATTTTTATCTTCTACATTTACACACTTTCACAAATTCATCTTTTTTTTATACAAGAACAACCTATTAAAAAGAAAATTTATTATGAGCAATCTATTGTAGCTGATTACCTCAAAAAAAAATATCCCAAAACTTATATTTTTGAATCTGGAAATGTAAACAGAAATTTTTTTAAGGCGTTTTGCTATAAAAATTATGCATTTCCTAATTATGACGTTATTGACTGTTGTGCTTATCCTGATAAAATGTTTAATTATTCAAATTTGACTAACGCTATTGTAAACGGACAGATCGGGGTTATTGTTACAGATAACAATATTCAACCAAAGGAAATATGGGGTATCAATTTGGAGAAATTCCATTATGATACATCTTTGTTTCAATATTCAATTTATATTCACGACAAAGCAAAAAATAATTACCTTGTACATTAATGCCCCAAAAGTTAAGTGAAAAAAGTATCCATTATAATACCCTGCTTCAATGAAGAAAAAACAATCTCGCAGATTATCCAAAAGGTAATTGCAGCAGAGTTACCCTTAAATCTGCAAAAAGAAATTATAGTAATAAATGACGGTTCAATAGACAGCACTAAAGAAATCCTAACAGAAAATAGAAAGCAATATCCTGAAATAATAAAAATTATTACCAATAATAAGAATCAAGGAAAAGGAATTTCAATCACAAAAGGGCTTAAAGAAACTGAAGGCGAAATACTAATAATTCAGGATGCAGATTTGGAATATGACCCTAAAGATTACGACAAATTAATTAATCCTATCTTATATGGAAATGCGGATGTTGTATATGGCAGTAGATTTATTGGCGATGGCCCACACCGTGTACTTTTCTTCTGGCATAGAATTGGAAACAAACTATTAACCTTTTGTTCTAACATGACAACTGGCTTGAATCTTACTGATATGGAGACTGGTTACAAGGTTTTTAAAACTGAAATATTAAAACGAATTTGCCTAAAAGAGAAAAGATTCGGATTCGAACCAGAAGTAACAGCTAAAATCTCGAAAATAAGGGGGATTCGAATATACGAAACAGGCATTGCTTATTATGGACGAACATATGCTGAGGGCAAAAAAATAAATTGGAAAGATGGGTTTAGAGCTTTATTTTGTATTTTCAAATACAGTCTTGTAAGATAAGTGCTGTTAAGTATCATTATAGTAATTTATATTAGCTGGGTCTGTCACAGCTTTGGCTGTCTTATAAATAAAATATTACAATTCAAGTCAGCAAATCTTCCCGAACTTTTTTTTTGGAAAGCCGTTCTTGGGTTTTGTGCAATCATCTTTTTCGCATCAGTTGCATCCCTTTTTATTCCGCTTGGAGGATATGAGATACATTTGATACTGCTTCTCTTGTCATTAACAATAAGTTTCAGGAATTTTTCTTTTTTCACAGACCTGAAGGCTTTCCTACCTAGAAATTTTGTATTTATTGCACTACTTATTGTAACAGCATTATTGGCACTTGTGATGCATAGCTGGTTTATAAACCACCCGGACACAGTCGAATATCATGCTGAAACAATAGGCTGGATAAACAGGTCAAAGGCTATTCCAGGTTTATCATTTCTTAATCACAGAATCGGCTATGGAGGAAACTGGTATGTAGTCTCCTCATTGTTTAGTTTTCACTTTGCAGGATTAAATGCACTGACATTTATTAACCTTGTAGTGCCATTGTGGTTCATCAGTTTTTTTGTTAAAAAAGCAGAGGAATATCAAAAAAAAGAAGGGGCAGTATCCTTTATTATCATCATGATCTTTATACTTTCATTTCTCGTTTTCTCTTTCATCCGCCTTACCTTTATTTCTGCCTCTCCTGATTATATAACATCATTATTTATACTTCTTATTCTTTTTTATCTGCTATCAGGCTGCAACAATATATATATTCTTGTTTTGCTGATTGCAACAGCAATAACCATTAAACTCTTCGCTTTACCTCTTATTGTTTTCCTTATTATCTATTCGTTAAGAGAACTAATGAAAGGAAACCTCAAGAAAGTAATTATAAGTACTATTTTTTTTATTATAATCTTATCTCCATTTGTTGCACGGAATATAATCACTACAGGATATGCAATTTTCCCTTACCCGGAACTTCAAATTAAGAACGCCAGATTCACATTACCAAAAAAAACAGCCAAGCATGAAAAAGCCTATATAAAAGCATATAACCGTATTCCGGTTGACTATAACAATCTCTATGAAGTAAAGAAAGTTGCAAATCTCCCAATCAAAGAATGGGTGCCAATATGGTGGAAGAATAAACCACTTGCTGATAAAATCTTTTTGCTTATTAGTCTTACTTCTGTTTTAGCTTTAATAGTACTTATTAAGAAAATAATAGTCAGAGGAGAATATGTGTTGCTTTATTGCATTATTACAACGTTATCAGGTATTGTATTCTGGTTTTATTATGCCCCAGAAATAAGACTGGGCGGGGGTTTTTTACTTGCCACTCCGGCATTAGCTATATTATCCTATACAAGAAAAAGACAATCTGCTAAATCAAAAATGCAAAAATTGACTCGGGCAATTACAATCTTGTTTACAATTGTTCTTTTCTTGTACTCAGTTTACAGATTCACTTATTATTCTGACAAAAACAGTTTGATAAGCCCAAGAGGCATCACATCGAAAACCTCTTACAGTATTGACAGACTAAAACAAATCCCTATAAATAATGATTGAAACTTTATGTAATGCTTTTACCTTTCATCGCAATACCTATCGCCTCATCCATAACCCTCTCTGCATAAGGTCTTGAAATTTCATTTAGTCTCTCAATTGCTGACTGTATCTCATCTTTTGTGCCTGATACTATTGTTTGTCGAAGATTTCCGATTGCTTCAATTGTATCACTATGCTCTTTTTCGCTGAGAAATGTACTATTCTTTGCAAGAAACTGTTCGGTAGTATTCAATAACTGTTCTGCTTCTGTTTGGGCTTCGACCAGTGCCCTGATCTGCATATCATCTTTTGCATGTGCTATGGAATCCATTAGCATTTCTTCTACTTCCTCATCAGTTAATCCATATTGTGGCTTAACCTCAACACTCTGTGAAACTCCGCTTCTTAGTTCTTTAGCTGTCACAACCAATATCCCATCAGCATTAATCAGAAATGACACTTCCACCTTTGGCAAGCCAGCTGGCATACCCGGAATGCCCGTAAGGTTAAACTCTGCCAGTTTACGGTTATCTTTTACCAAATCCCTTTCCCCCTGGTAAACAGAAACCCGCATTCCGCTTTGTCCATCTTTTTGGGTGGTATACTGCCTTCCCGCTTTGGTTGGTATCTTTGAATTACGGGGGATTAATACATCCATCAGTCCACCCATAGTTTCAATACCCAGAGACAACGGTGTAATATCCAGCAACAGCATATCCCTATTATTACCGGCAAGTATATCTGCCTGTACAGCAGCTCCCAGTGCCACCACTTCATCAGGGTTTAATGTATCGTTAACCAGTTTTTTAAAATACCTGCTTACCGATTCTTTAACCAAAGGCACTCTTGTGGAGCCCCCAACCATTATTATTTCATCTATGTCATTTATTCTCAATCCTGCATCAACCATAGCATTGCTGCAACAATTCAGGGTTTTATCAACGAGTGGCCTTATCAAAGTTTCAAACTTTTCCTTTGTCAGAAGAACTTCAGCCTCAGCAATAACACCATTGAAGGACTCATCCTTACTTAACCTTTTTTTTGCCTCCTCAGCTACAAGCCTTAATTCCTGAACAAGATTCTTATTTACTGTCAATTCATCATTTGTAATACCCCATTCATTTACCCAGTGTTTTACAATTTCCCTGTCAAAATCATCGCCGCCCAGATAAGTGTCTCCATTTGTAGAAAGTACTTCAAATATGCCTCCTGTAATCCGAAGGATTGATATGTCGAATGTTCCTCCACCCAAATCATATACAGCAACAGTTCTTGATTCATCCTTTTTCACACCTAAGCCATAAGCAAGACTGGCAGCTGTAGGTTCATTAACAATTCTCAGAACATCAAGACCAGCCAGCTTTCCTGCATCTCTTGTAGCCTGCCTTTGCGCATCATTAAAATAAGCGGGAACAGTAATAACAGCTTTTGTCACCGGTGTTTTTAATATATGTTCTGCCCTTTCCTTAAGTTCTTTTAATATTAATGAAGAAAGTTCGACCGGAGAATAAAATTTTGTCCCAACCTGCACTTTCACAAGACTTTCTGTATTGTCATCAATTACCTTATAAGTAAAAAATGAAGCGTGGTCTTTCAGGTCATTATACGATTTTCCCATCAGCCTTTTCACAGAGAAAATTGTATTCTGAGGTTCTGAGATCAGATAGTCTTTTGCCCTGTCACCAACTGTTATCATCTCATTCTCACCGAAATGTACAATGGATGGCACCAGTGCTGCGCCATCATGTTCTTTCAAAACAACAGGCTGCTTGCTTTCAGGATGAATAATGGCCACAAGACTGTTTGTTGTCCCAAGGTCAATACCAACAATCATTTCCTGCTGCTGCAAACTTCCGGTAGCAATATTAATTCCTATTTTGGCCATAGCTCTCTCTCTTATGAGGCTGCAAAATTAACAAATAATAAGCCCCGTCTGACAGACGGGGCTTATGTTATGTTTCCGATTTTGGGATTTTCTATCTCATCAGGTACATCTTTCCATAGCCTTTATTAAAGAACTGATCAGTCTTCTCTCCCACTTCAGTATATTTGTCCAGAGACTTCCCGTTCAGGTTAGTTACAACCCTATACAGGTATATACCATTCGCCAGCTTTTGTCCATATTGATCTGTTCCATCCCACTTAAACTCGGTTATGTTTCTTCCAATATGCAGTGGCCCTAATTCATCTTTAGTAATCTCTCTTACAATTTTACCTGTAATCGTCATTATTTCTATCTTGATATTCTGGGGCACCTCAACACCAGTAATAGTAAATACAAACGCAGTAGAAGTAGTAAACGGGTTCGGATAGTTGAGCATATTTGAGATCATTGGCTTATTAAACACCCTGAATGCAACCCTGTATTCAATGTGCCCCGCTTCGTTCTCACTTCTGTCCTTACCCGTAACAATCAGTTCATATTGACCATCCTGTGTGAAGTAAGGCTTTAAGTTTAAAGTTGCAGTATTTTCCGGGTTTGGTGCCTGACCTGCCGGAGTAAACCTCAACGTGTCATTATTAAAGTAGAAACGTCTTAAGCTTCCATTTGGATACCTTACATGCAATGTTACCAAAGCCGTATCATCAAGAATCATCCACTTGGCTTCGTCTTTTAGTTTTATAAGGATGTCTGGCTTCGAAGAAACAATATCCTGGTTTAAAATATGAACGCCATCAAATGTAACATCGAGCAGTGGATTAAGACTATCAGGTTTTACATATACATTCCTGAAAGCGAAGTTGTTAAAATGATATTGCTCTAATTGATCGTTATCTGGATTTGCCTCAATATACATCGTATTCATTCCCGATAATGATTCTGTTGCAATTTTTGCACCTATCTGAAGAGTGTCGTTGGCGTTGCCAAATGACGGAATAGGTCTTCGCCTGGGTAATGGAATCACATGAGGTACATTGTTTCTGTCGGTTACGACCACCTTAACTTTCAGGCTGTCAAAAGGCGCTTCACTTACGTTCTTAAATGCAACCTTATAGTCAAATGGCTCACCAACGTCCACTGTATCCTTGGATGAAAGATAAATATTTGGTGCTATTGCCCCCTCCGGAACAGGATCATAAGTTACCCTCCAGTAGCGAAGCTGGTAGGGAGTAAGATTAACTGTATCAATTGACCTCATTCTAAGCTTCAGAAATGGATATACATCGGCGCTGATTGAAGAAATATCAAACTGCTGCTGCGAAGGAGTGATTCCGCTAAAAATCATATCCTCTCCACCATCACTCCTTACTCCAATTACATCAACGAAAGCAGTATCGTCAACCCCATCAGCTATACCACTCCATTTCAATTGCCTCCAGGCCAAAGAAGGGCCAAATAAAGGCGAATAAAAACTCCCACTAGTTCCTTTTCCAAGAATATACTCGTTAAGAGTTTGACCTGAAAACACCGATTCAGAGAAACTCCATTTTGCAGGGAAAGTGCTTTGCTGATCCTTTTTAAAAACCAAACACATTCCTTTAGGCGCATTGTAAGAATCAATTTCAGCAAAGCCCTGATTTTTCAACTTATGATATAGAGAATTTCCGGATCCATAAAGCAATGTATCGTTCATCCATTCATTTACAAAAGTATTGGATGAAAAGTTAGCATTAGCATTATTCCTGACTACAATATAATGACCTGATGGAACAAGGTCAATAAAGTCCATAGCATTCTTTCTGCCAGAAACTGTACCAAGGAGAAAATCAAAATTTGTTTCTCTTTGTAATCCGCTGCCACAATTGAGAAGACTACCATATTGCCCCCCTGAACCACCATTATTAAGCCACAATTTTAGGCTGTTTGGCTCAATAACATTAAAGATTATTTCATTGAAAGTACACCCTGCCCCGGCAACTTTTATGTCATTTATGGTCACTGAATAATATGCCCCCTGTGGTGAGGTTTGTGGATAAACTCCATGGCGGATAAAAAGATTTTTTTCAATATCCCTAAAAACAAATTTTTTGCTTAAGTCATCAATATACAGTTGATTGAACGCTGAATTTTTATGCTGAAAATAGTGAGACTGATTATAACCCAAACTACTATTACTTAAATAAACAAATGATGAATTATTCCAGACCGGATTTCCGCTTGCAGGGACCGGCGATACCCTCCAATAATAAACCATACTGTCCTGGAAAACAATGCCGGGGTTAAACTCAATAACTCCGCCTGACGTTGTAACAGTTCTTGAGATTTTTACTGACGAATTAAACAACTCAGTGGTATCCAACTCCATCATATATTGCCTGTTTGCACTGAATGGATTCGCCGTTGATGCTTTAAATGTGATACCCTGTTTATTAATTATGGCATAAGGATACGGATAGACAGGCCTTGCCTCATCCTCAAAAATGAAAATATCTTTTGTTATGCAGTTATTGCTTTCATACAATTCGTCAACAGCATTATCGGCATCTATACAGATAGATATTCTGTTAAGCCCTTTGTCCCGTGTAGGCACAATTTCAATGTTGTAGTTTATTGAATCAATATACCTGATTCCCGGGATTGTATCTCTTCTGATAATTTCAGTTGTTTGGTTGGGATAAGTTCGTTTTACCTCAATAACAATATTCTTATTAATTGCTTTTCCAAGATTCATAAATTTTGCATCAATATTGAAATGACTCTCTGCCACCGAAACAAACGGAGGATTAACTTTTAACAACTGATCTTCGATTACATAGTCTGGTTTCGGTGTTGACGCTACCAGTTTCAAAGCCGGGTCACCATGCAATGTTGACTGCTCGCAGTGAAACCTGGCATAATAATCATTTTGAGTAGTAAGATTATATGTCTGGACTACTGAATTTTTCATTATTTCGCCCAGTGTTGCACCGTACTTTTCTACAGATGCAGAATTCATCATTCGTTGATTATATATATCAAGATAATAGACTATCCCAAAGTGAGTACTGGCGATTGTACCTACACTCCCTTTTGAATTCAATACATACTTTTCAGATATTGTTTCTTTTGTTGAGAGACGGGCAGTATTGAAATTATAAAAATTACCTGCATTACAGCCTAAAAGTACTATTAACGGATACTTACCACCACCATTATTATAATTACTGGGATCATCAAGGTTAAAATCAAGTGTAGTTGCTGACGAGTGCCCAAAATATGTCAACAGCCCCATTCCTTCCTGAAAAAGATTTTTTAATCTCGTTGAGCTTGTTTGTGCCACCGGCTCTGAGGTTGTTTTAGTGAACGTCTGAACATTCGCTCCATATAGGGTATCTCTCAAGGTCGTTTCGTATCGGCGCATTGCAGCTTTAAGAATATTGCCAAGTGTGGTATCACTGGCTCCTACAACATGCCCAACATTTTTTGTCCATGCCTTATCAGCAATCAAAGGAGACTGAAAAGCTTGTTGCTGCTCATATTGCTTTACCTTGTTAAGATATACAGTTATCTCATCAGGATATACTACTGAGAGCCGCCCTATTGGCACAGTTGGTATTTCGTCCATGCCAGGTTCAGCTGCTAACAAGTTATCTGAGGCAGGTTCTCCAAAAGTTGGAACAAGAGCAAGTTTATTAATATCTGCATTACTCTCATATGAACGGTATTGCATATAATTGACTCCTTTGCCAACCAAAAAAACATTCTTAATTGGTGAGCTATATGTATTCCTTGTCCAGCGGATGAAATTCCGGATTGCCAACGGGTGCATTTTAATGCCAAGCCCAAATTGATCAATTAACTCGTTAATGTCATAAATTTTGGCAGCATAACTGCCGCCAGCTACAGAACTTCTATAAGAACGGTATTCCTCAACCGGGTTAGCACCTCCGGTACCACTCATTAAAGAAGGATTAGATACAATAAGATAATTACCTTGGTTTGCGGCCAAACCGTAATTCACAAAATTCCTTCGTTGCAGCGTACTAATTTCTTTTGGAAAAGTAGCCGCTTGTGTTACCAACAATAACTTCCTTGCAACAGCAGATGGCGATAACATTACACGCAATACAGGTGCATTTATAATATCCACTACATACCGCTGACCATTGGTTAAGTCATAAAGTACAGGGGCAAGTCCTCCATTGTTAAACCCATTTATTTCCAGGTAATTTCCAACTGGATTAGCGGGCAACTCAAATTCAAAAGATTCCGCTCCTCCGAAATTGAATATCCTTGGATATCTTAATTCTGCCTTAGCTACTACCATTCTGTCATTTGCAGCAGTACACAAATTTTTTATTTCAACATTTGCCGAGCTGGCATTTATAATTGACAATGGCACAGGGAAAACAGACTTTTTGTAGTCCATAAAATCCATTGTCTCTGTTGCTACTACTGTCCCATTTACCTTTACCTCAAACTGACGCGGATTATAAGCATTTCCGGCAGCATTTACCTTCATCTCAGGAATAGGGGCATTTGCCCCGGAATAGACAAACAAATTAGAAAAGGGCTCAGACTTGATTGCTCCGTTTGCAATATCACCTGAAGTAACCCCTTCTCCCTGGTCATAGGCTGAAGAATAAACCCATTCACCCACAGGCTGTGCAAAACCTCTGTTTAGCTTCTCCCTGAAATTTTTTGAGACGATATGTTGAAAGAAAGGCTCTGCTGTAATTCCTGTTGGTAATACATATGATGTATTTACCAGCCTCAAATTACCTCCCGATGTATTTACAGTAAGAAAAAAGGCTGCAGTATCTGTCTGAAGACTATGCTCGTCACTAAGTTGATAATCCGGATTACGGTACAGGATATTATCTGGTTTACCATCATTTTTCTCTCCCCAAAATTCAATATAATCGCTGCTGCTGAACACCCCTGATGCTACAGTAGTATAAATTGGTATTTCTTTACCGTTTCTCCATAGTTGAAAATGTTCAGCCAGTGTATTACCAATCCCCAGGGAAGAGAGTACCGGTTGGGTAATCCGGTACAACCCTGTTGACCCGACTTTAAACTTATAATAAGTCTGATTATAATTGATCCATTCATTATTAAACTCCTGCGATTTTGCAGTGAATGCAGTCAATATTAATAAAGCAAGTAAAATTTTTTTCATCGCAAAAGGTTTAGATTTCGCTGCAGTATAATTAGTTTTTATTCTTGTTATTTGCCATATTCAATCTAAGAGAAAAAACATGCGTATATAACGGGTTTGACTGATTGGCAAGATTGGTAAATGCATAATCAATCGTTACGTTCTGGATTTTAAAACCGGCCCCAGCACTTGGCTGGTAAATCCATACTTTTTTCTGATTAACAGTGTCCCCATCAGATAGTGCTTTTTGGAAGTTATTAATCCCGCCTCTTAAGTAAAACACATCGCTTATGTTTAGCTCAAGTCCAAGTTTAGGATCAGCACTTACCGGGTCTGCGCTTATCAGGGTGTTTCTTTGTCCATCAAACGTAAGGTCAATATTTGCTTCCGCTAACAGGCTAAGCTTTTTGCTCAATCTGAAATCTCTTGCCGCTCCTATCACAAGTCTGGGCGCCGTTAATTCAGTAGACTTTACCGGAATCTCATTATTTGTTAAATACAAAACTTCTTTTTCTCTTTCAGAGAAAGTGAATGACCATGTATTGAAAGTACTGGTAATATCCCTGCCAGAAATTCCAAATCGCCATTTATTGCTGTGAATCTGCAACCCTGCATCCAGACCAAATCCCCATGCTTTTGCAAATTTTCCAACACTGCGATGAATAACCTTTGCATTGATACCAAAACTGACATTTTTTTTCTCCAACTGCTTTAACCGCTGCGCATAAGACAGAAGAAACCCATAATCAGCTGATGAAAATGCCTGAATATTGTTATAGTTTATTGACCCATCCGGCTCAACCAGAAAAAGCGTATTCATAATGTCATCTACCGCAAACCGAAGACCGGTTATTCCTATTGCCCTCTTATTATTTGATCCGGGAAAAACAACACTTGCATAGTCATACTTTCCTATACCGGCAAAATATTCGGCATGCATAAGGTTTATTTGGGGATATTCTTTTACTCCAACCAGTCCTGCAGGATTCCAATATCCGGCGGTTCCGTCTTGTACGGAAGCTACCTGAGAACTTCCCATGGCCAATCCTCTGGCACCGGCACCAATGTTCAAAAACTCATTTGAATATTTACGAAACTGAGCTGTAGTTGACAGAAATAGTAACAAAGAAATACAGGTAAGGTATAAGTGGTTCGTTTTCATCTGATTTTTCTTGATAAGCAATTAATTTTATTTCACAGTACAGACTTTTTGTAAAATTAAACTTAATGCCTGTAATCTCATAGCTTTTAGCCTAAAAGGCAGATATACAAAACGGGATAAGTTCTATATTATTGCCTGTAACCAGTAAATGCATTGACTTACAAGCAATTAAAAATTCTCTGTTTGCTGCTTGTCCACAACATGGCTTTAATAAGGCAACAGTACTAAATATTCCTTTCCTTTGCGAAATCGTATCTTATTTTTGCGCCTAATTCACTATTTATGAACTTAATACAAGAATTGAGATGGAGAGGCATGATACAGGATATTATGCCGGGAACTGAAGAACAATTGAATAAAGAAATGACTTCTGCATATATTGGCTTTGACCCTACGGCAGACAGTTTACATATTGGAAGCCTCGTTCCGATTCTTTTATTGGTACACTTGCAAAAGGCCGGGCATAAGCCTTTCGCCCTGGTTGGTGGAGCGACCGGTATGGTTGGCGATCCAAGTGGCAAAAGTGAAGAAAGAAACCTGCTTAGCGAAGAAGTACTTAAGCGTAACCAGGAAGGGGTTAAGAAGCAACTTATGCAATACCTTGACTTTGATCCGGCAAGGCCCAATTCCGCAGAGATGGTGAACAATTACGACTGGTTCAAGGATTTTACATTCCTGCACTTCATCCGTGATGTGGGCAAGCATATAACTGTAAACTATATGATGAGCAAGGATAGTGTGAAAAAACGGCTTGAAGGTGATAGTGGAATGAGTTTTACTGAATTTACTTACCAGTTAGTTCAGGGATTTGACTTTTACTGGCTTTACAAAAACAAGAACTGCAAACTGCAGATGGGGGGAAGCGACCAATGGGGAAATATTGTAACCGGTACAGAACTCATCAGAAGAAAAGATGGCGGAGAAGCATTTGCCTTTACCTGTCCGCTAATAACCAAAGCTGATGGAGGTAAGTTTGGGAAAACTGAAAAAGGAAATGTCTGGCTCGACCCCCAAAAAACAACCCCCTACCAATTTTACCAGTTCTGGCTGAATGCCAGCGATGAAGATGCAGAAAAATGGATTAAGATATTTACATTTCTTACAAAAGATGCTATTGATATTTTGATTCATGAACACAAAATGAATCCGGCATCCAGAACACTGCAAAAAACACTTGCCCTGGAAATTACGGTGTTTGTTCACGGAAAGGAAGAATTAGAGAAAGCATTGGAGACTACCGAAAAACTGTTTGCAAATCAAAATGCACCTGCAGAAAGCCTTTCTGTTGATGATCTTGAACAAATGGAAGGTGTGATAAAAAGCATTTACGAAAAAAATAAAATCGAAGCAGGAATAGATATCGTTTCATTTCTTGCTGAAACAGGAATCTTCCCCAGCAAAGGCGAAGCAAGGAAAATGGTACAAGGGGGCGGTGTCAGCATCAACAGAAAAAAAGCAGGTACAGCAGATATAAATATAGATGCCGCTTTCCTGCTTCATAAAAAATATATTCTTGTACAGAAAGGGAAGAAGAATTATTACCTTGTTGAGGCAATCTAATCAAGCAGGTATTTTTTCTCCCTGTACACTTTCCAGATAAACTCACCAAAGAGAGTATTAGCCCAGGCAAACCATTTGCGGGTAAATTTTGTTGGATCGTCTTTATGAAAAGCTTCATGCATAAAGCCTGTGCCGCCATGTGTAGTTTGCAAAGAAGTGATACATTTCTTTATCTCCTGATCATTTTTGCTCGTTATTCCCCGCATTATGATACTCATAGGCCAAATATAGTCCATGCCTATATGCGGTCCGCCAATGCCTTCTGCAGCTTTTCCTCTAAAGAAAAAAGGATTATCTGCTGACAGGACATAGTTCCTGGTGTTCAGGTAAGTTTCTTCTTTCTCCGGTGACAAAACATTCAAATAGGAAAGTGATAACAGACTGGGAACATTTGAGTCGTCCATCAGGCAATAACTTCCAAAACCATCCGTTTCAAAAGCATAAATCTCCCCGTATTTTTTGTGCTTTACAATTCCGCATTTCTCAATAGCGGCCCGGATTACATTGCTTAACTCAATAACCTCCTTATTCAGATTGTCAATATCAGCCGATCTTTCTATTTTTCGTAATATTTCACCAAGCATATCCAAAGCCTTCACGGCAAATAAGTTTCCGGGAATGTTGAAAGGAAAAACGGTAGCATCATCGCTGGGCCGAAACATTGAATGAATAAGCCCTACCTTCTTTGTTGGGTAACCATAACCAGCTAAAGGTGCACTATCAATCGGATTTGTAGTTTCTCTTTGAAACTTATATGTGCCCGGCCCGGAAAGTCGCTGCTGTTCTTTGAAGGTCTTTACAACCAATTTCATTGCTTCAACCCATACTGAATCAAAAAGGGAAATATCCCTGGTTTCTTTCCAATAACCGTATGCAAGCCGTATAGGATAACACAAACTGTCGGTTTCCCATTTTCTTTCATGCACTCCCTGCTTCATCAGCGTCTTATCATTTTTCCATTCGCTTATTTTCAACTCGTCTTTGTAAAAGGCATTTGCATATGGGTCATTTAGAATACACTTGGTCTGCCGGTTAATTACTCCTTTTATCAGCTCTTGCAATTGTTTGTCCTCCTTCATCAAAGGAAGATAAGGCCATACCTGGGCAGACGAATCCCTCAGCCACATTGCATCAATATCTCCTGTAATTACAAAAGTATCAGGCTTGCCATTAATCATTTCAAAGTCAACAGTTGTATCAAGTGTATTGGGAAAACAATTCTCAAAAAGCCAGGCAATTTCTTTATTGCCAATTTTAGCTTTTACTTCTGCAATAAGTGATTCTACAGCCGGACTCATAAACTTTCGTTCAGCCTTTGACACTCTCACTACCGGAAACTCATCTTTCCAACCGGCAAGTAAAGAATTACTTAGTGTTAATGAAACTGTAGCCAAAGTACCTTTCTCAATAAAACTTCTTCTGTTAATCATTTTATTAGATTTTCTTAATGCTCTCCCACATTATTTTTGCCAGAAAACTGTTACCCTTTTCATTCATATGAACCTTGTCATAAGTTAAAATATTCTTCTCCTGATTAGTGGGGTTGTTTTCTTTCAGGTATTCCTGAAACTTCTTTCTAAGATCAATTAAAGTGAGATTATTCTTCTTAGCTATTTCCCTGATGATGTTGCTATACCTGTTCAGGTCTCCATCAAGGGGATTACTCATATCTGTTTTTTCCCCAACAACTGCAGGTGTGCATAAAACAGCTTTGATCTTATGCTCAGATAGCTTCTCTATAATAGCTAAATAGAATTTTTCAAATTTATCAGGGTCAGTGCCAGTTCCCAAAAGAGTTTTGTGCCAAACATCATTTACCCCTACATAGATAACCACTACATCAGGTCTTTTAGCCAGAATATCTTCGTCAAGCCTAAGGTACAAGTCATAAATTTTATTTCCGCTGATACCCGATCCTTTAAACTCAAATTCCCCAGCCTTCCCTAAGGCTTTGCATATACTATCTGTTTTTACAACATAGCCTCCCGGCTTAACCCCTAATTCAGTTATCGAGTCTCCAAAAAAGATCACCTTCGTTTTCGTAACCGGTACAAAAGCAAATCCTGCTGCAATTATTATTGCCAGATAGAACAACTGCTTCATGCTTATATTTTGAGTTACTAAATTAAAAAAGTTATAAGAAAAAGCCCCCTGAAAAGGGGGCTTTAAATTCCTATGTTTCAAAAAAGAATTATTGAATTACAGCCAGGCCAGAAACAATGCGGCCAGTGTATTTGTCAATTGCTTTAACTACATATGTTCCTTTTGAATCAGGTCCAAGATCGAAGTCCATCCTGAGGTAAGGAGAAGTCAGGTTTGTCATATCAAACTCCTTACTTACCACCAACTGACCAGCAGAATTATATATGTTTATTACCCTTTTCTCACTTGGGGTGCCAACATAATAAAGCCGCACCTGGAATGCACCCTGGTTCGGATTAGGATAAATCCACAGCTTGTCTGCCGCTTCTGCACCAATAGTAATAGTAGCAGGTGCTGATGACACACATCCAGCGGCTGATGTAGCCGTTACGGTATATGTGCCCAACTCGTCAATATTCACTGTGTCCTTATCCACTGTTCTCGGTAACGGACTTCCGTTGTAAGTCCACGAATAACTGGATGCCGCAGGATTACTGCTTGCTGTTATTATTGAAGTTACACCCGGATAAATTGAAAGACGGCTTGCAGTTACGGATACAACAGGCAATGGATTAACAGTTAATGTTCCGATAGAAGTTGAAGTTACGGCTGCACAAGGAGCAGATGTAACAACAAACCTGTAACGGTTGCCACTCATAGTAGCTGTAACACCACTAACGGTTAAAGTAGCAGATGTGGCTCCAGAGATATTATTGTATGTTAAACCTCCGTCTGTGCTTACCTGCCACTGATAAGCCAAAGGATTACCTGTAGCAACAGAAGCAGTGAACGTAGTGCTGCCGCCCAAGCAAACCGCACGGGTTGCAGGAGTAACAGTAAGAGCAGTAGCAGGATTACTTACTGTTACAGGAACTGTTGTTGTAGAAGAAGTACAAGGGGTCAAAGTTGTGAAATTAACAGTATAGTTGGAAGTAGCAGTTGGCTTAACATATACTGTTGTAAGTGGAGTTCCTGGTACATAAGCTGTAGTTCCACCTGCATTGGTAAAGATGGTGCCTGTTGGTCCATCCCATACACCCTGTGCAGCAGAACCGGCACTTGTATAAACAAAATCATCTATACCGATGTAGTTCGAGTTAGAACCACCACCGCCATCTGTTACCCAATACCTGAACGCAACACGGCCTGTTGTAGGAGCTGAAAGACCAGAAACAGTAGCGGTAAACTGAGTCCAAACTTTGGGATAAACTCCAGTTACGAGTGAAGGATTAATGGTTAACAACAAGTTGCTAAAATCAGCAACGTTTGTACTGCTTCCATTAGAGCTAATCCTAACCTGAAGACGGTCAGGATATTCAGGAACATCGGTAGGAATACGGGAGTAGAAGGTGATCACATCGCCGTTTTTAACGTTCAATACAGGAGTAAACAACCAGTTATCGATAGTGCCAGAACCAGATGTAGTTGTATTCTGCCAGTTGGCAGCTATGTATCCATCTGCTGCTCCACTATATGAAGCAAAAACAGTTGAATTTCCCTGGAACCAGTTGGTCGTACCTAATGGGGTACTGTTATTTTGCTGTGCCCAACCACTTGGTAATACGGTGTTAAAGCCCTCAGTTAATATTACAGTATTAGAAAGTGTATTAGTCAGCGTCAGTTGCTGTACAGCTCCGTTACAAATTGTAGCAGAAGAAGGGGTAACGACAGGCACCAGCGGATTAACAGTAAGAGTAGCAACCTGCGAAACATCAGTAGCAGAGCAAGCACCTACAACGACCGCACGGTATTGGTATCCACTGTACGCTGCAGATATACCTGTTAGTGTAAGAGTAGTTGTTGATGCACCTGAATAAACCCCACCATTCGTAACAGTAAACCATGCTGAGGAAGAGTTTGGACGGTATTCCCAGCTATAAACAGGAAGACTTCCTGCTGTAGCAACAGTAAAGCTTGTATTATTACCGCAAGTTATTGAAGCACTTGCTGGTTGCGTAGTAATAGTAACGGGTACGCAAGGTTGAATATCAACAGTATAGTCCTCTGTTTCACCGTATGTATAAGCGGCACAGGCATCAGCTCCTGTCAATACCGGTGTGGAGAACTTCACCCTTACCCTCATTCTTGTTGTACCAGAAGTGGCAGTAGTGGGTATTGCAATATTAGCCGACAAAGTTCCTCCGGAGATTGCTCCAAGGTAAGTAAACTCGGAAACTTCAAATTGTCCGTTCTTATTATAGTCTATCCAAACACCTGCATTTTCGCTGCCGCCGGGACCTACAGTAACTCTTATAGGATTATTGGCCCCAGAATAAACTGTTGGTGCAGTAAGTGCTGTATAATTACTATACCCGGCTCCTGAACAACCCGAAGAAGAATTGTTTAAAGTCCCAAGGGTTACATTCAGTATTTCATCATCAAGAGAACAGTTAGTTGTGGGAGGAACACAATAACAAGCAGATGGAGCATTCAAGTTAACAACAGCAGCAGTTGAAGTACCTGTGTTTCCTGAGCAAGTTACATTGCAACGGTAGTAGGTGGTAGCAGCCATTGCAGCTGTATATGAAGAACTCGTAGCTCCGCTGATATTGGCCCATGGACCAGCCGCTGCAGGTGCACTTTGCCATTGATAAGTAACACCGCTACCTGGTGTTAAATTCTGTAATGTCAATGTAAAATTAGTGCCAGCACATACGTTAGAAGTTGCAGGTAAAGTATTTCCTGGATTTGGAGTGCCTGAACAAGGTCCAGTAGTGTAATCTATGATAAAAGGAAAATCAACAGGTACTGACTGTGGTGCAGAAGGCCCCTGACCATCATCAACCAATGCACCCCATACTCCTGCGGCATTTTGCAAGGCATTATAACCTGCTACAGTTCTTACACCAACAGGTGTGCTGGGAGGTGTAAAGTTTGAAGTTAATGCAGTTCCAGTCGAATATTCTAACCAATAAGTACCCGGGGCTAATGTAACGGATACATTCGCTTCTAGCTTCCAAATAATCCTTGTAGTTCCTGGAGCAGTAGCAGGAGCAACCACTGTATTAAAAATCCGGTACATACTAGAGTTAGAAGAAGAAGATAACCTGTTAGTTGTTAAATCTCCAAAAACAATAGTAGTAGGTCCTGCTAAAGGACTGCTATTATGAATCCTTATCCTCAAATCATTGAAAGGGGATGTTGAACCAGTATAACCAGTAGAGTAAGCGTACACGGTAATCTTAGTAAGATTCCATGACGGGCCTCCGGTAGGTACAACAAAATCATCAGCTACACTATAGTTATTAACTATCTGCGCACCGTAACCAGCATTAGTATTGGCAATATTTGTATTACCGGTTGGATTCTGACATTCACTCCAGGTAGTTCCAGCAGGAGCTGCGACACCGCTTATAGAAGTTGCACCGGTAGATAGATTACCGTTTACATATTGCTGGGCGTTTATTTTCCCTGTAAGAAGGAAAAATAAAGAAAACAGAATTGGGGTCAGCCCAAACAAAACCCCTCTTCTATTAAGCGTAAATTTTGGTTGCATAATGAAAGTTTTTAATTAAAATGATTAATGCTCCCCGCAGGGGCATAACTACTGCGCAAGATAATTTTTTTTTTGACTTATCCCGCAAATATTAAAAAATTGTTTTTCCGGCTTTTTTAAACACAAAAAAGGAGGCTTTCTTCATGTCTTTTTCAATAACCTGAAGATTAAGCTAATGAAATTTCATCTCTGCTGCGAAACGACATATAACAAAAAAACCGCCATTCCTGGCGGTTTTTTAAATTGAAATCTATTTTACCATTTATCTACTTCTTCATCATGCTTATCAACCGTAGCCGGAGTTTCGGCCTCTTCGTTCACCGGGCTCTGCACTACCTCAACAACTACAGCAGGAGTGCTTTCTGACAAGCCATTTTCTCCCTCTTCCCCACTATCCTCATGATTGAAAGCATCGAAATCGAAATCAGGCATTAACTCTGTTTTTACATAATCAACTGCCTCACCCAAAGCCTTGATAAATTTGTTGAAATCCTCTTTGTAAAGAAAGACTTTGTGCCTGTCGTAGCCGTTGTCATCAAAACGCTTCCGGCTCTCTGTAATTGTGAGGTAATAATCGTTGCCTTTTGTTGCCCGAACATCAAAAAAGTAAGTTCTTCTCTTCCCAGCCCTGATCCTTTTGCTGTAGATGCTCTCCATTTTCTTGTCAGTGTTCTCGTACGCCACAGTAGTAATTTTTGCAGTTAATAAATCGCTTTGGTTTACTTACTCTAAGGTTTCATCCCGGAGTAAAACACAAATATATAGATGTTTTTGATACAGCAAAATAAGCCTTTCTGCCAATTATACCAATACGATCACACTATTTTATCCGAACCTTCTGCATGGGTCTTGCTTATTTCTGCCTGTTGCCTGGCAAACATATCAGCATAATATCCCTTTTGGGCCAGCAGTTCATTGTGTGTGCCCTGCTCTGTAATTCTTCCCTCATCGAGTACAACGATTTTGTCAAAACTCAGCAAAGAAAACACCCTGTGTGTAATGATAATCCCAGTTTTGCCCCGAAGGTATTCATTCATTTTACCGATAATTTCATTCTCGGTTTTAGCATCTACAGCACTCAGGCAATCATCAAAAACTACCAGGCCGGCTTTTTTAATTAAGGCTCTGGCAATGGATATCCTTTGCTTTTGGCCGCCACTCAACGAAACGCCTCTTTCACCAATCAATGTTTCATATGCTGCGGGGAAAGCCAAAATTTCATTTTCCACACCAGCCACCCTGGCCGCTATTTGAATTTCAATCTCATTGGCAGTTTTAAGCCCAAAACCAATGTTGTTAGCCACGGTATCGCTGAACAGAAAAACATCCTGCGGCACATAACAAATATTCTCCCTTAAAGCCTTTAAATCCAACTTACGTATATCTGTGCCCCCCATCTCTATTCTTCCTGATGACACATCGTACATACGCAACAACAACTGGGCAATGGTTGTTTTTCCGCTTCCTGTGCGGCCTATGATGGCGACTTTCTCCCCTTTCTTAATTGAAAGATTAAAGTCTTTAATAGCACTAATTCCGGTATGTGGATAAGTGAACCTGACATTCACAAACTCAATATTGCCTTCAGCAGCAGGCAGCGGCCCGGAGGGGTTTTTGATTTCCGGTTCTTTGAGCAAAAACTCATTGATTCTTTTCTGTGAAGCGGCTGCTCGCTGCATCATACTTGCAGTGAGTCCTATTGCACTAACCGGGAAGGTGAGCATATTTACATACATCACAAATTCCACAATGGTGTCCAGGCCAATGTTATGGCGGCCATTTATGTAAAAGAAGCCCCCAACCATTATGGTTAAAAGAGTGCTGATGCCTATCAGTAAAGTTATTGAAGGAAAGTAAACTGCCTCAACCCTGGCCAGACCAAGAGCATTTTGCTTGTATTCGTTAGCTTTTGCGTTAAAGAAACCAAGCATAGCCTTTTCCTGAACAAATGATTTAATCACCCTAATGCCGGAAAAAGACTCCTGTGCATTGGCGGTAAGTGCAGATAACGACTCCTGTATTCTTTCGCTTTTCTTATTAATTGTTGTATTTACCAGGTAAATCGTTATCGCCAGTATTGGCAACGGGATGAGCACATACATTGTCAGTATAGGGCTTCTTTTAGCCATAAAAAAAACACTCAGGGATATTACAGCCAGAAGGTTGGCAAAGTACATAATTGCCGGGCCGGTGTACATTCTTACCCGGCTTACATCTTCTGCAATCCTGTTCATCAAATCACCAGTGCTGTTTACTTTGTAAAATGCAGTATCAAGTCGCTGATAATGGGAGAAAACCTCATTCTTCTGGTCGTACTCTATGTGGCGGCTCATTACAATCAGTGTCTGCCGCATCAAAAAAAGAAAAATTCCCCTCAGCATCGCCAATACAAGGATTGTGATTCCACACAGGGCTACCACCCTTCCGGTGCCGCTGAAACTTTCTGCGTACGATACAAACCAATTTATAAGCCTGTCATATTCAACAGGCTGGGTTTTTGGTTTATAACCCGGTAATTCAAGACTTTTTTGCACATAATCCACTACATAACCCGTTACCTGCGGGGAAAGCACATTAAAATAGTTGGAGATAAAAACAAACAGGATGCCTGCAGAAAACCTTAGCCTGTATTTCCAGAAGTACTTGTTTAATGACCTAAGGTGTTTCAACAGCTAATGATTTGAAACAAAAATACTTGAATACAGATAATTTTTTGGAAGATAAGTGCTGAGACGCTTATTTTGCACCCGGAGAGATGGCAGAGCGGTTGAATGCGGCGGTCTTGAAAACCGTTGACTGTAACAGGTCCGGGGGTTCGAATCCCTCTCTCTCCGCAAAACCCCACTTTGTGGGGT
>CALLZY010000057.1 GCA_937858715.1 uncultured Chitinophagaceae bacterium
GAATCATTGCCAGCATCTTTCAGTGCCACTTCTAACTGAAAGAGGATAAAATCCTTTTTATGTTTCTGTACAAATTCCTTGAACTTGCCTGCCCCAACTTTGTTAACATACGAGTCAGGGTCTTCATTGTCGGGAATAAGAACCAGTTTAACATTCAAGCCTTCCTCCAATGCAAGGTCAAGGCCACGAAGAGCTGCTTTTACACCTGCCGAATCGCCATCGTAAACGATAGTGAGGTTATTTGTATATTTTTTTATCAACCGCAACTGGTCAGGTGTAAGCGATGTGCCACCGCTGGCCACCACATTCTCAATACCTGCCTGATGAAGCGACAAAACATCTGTGTAACCTTCAACTAATAAGCACTCATCAGCTTTGTCTATAGCCTGACGGGCAAAATAGGAACCGTAAAGGATTTTGCTTTTTACATAAATCTCATTCTCTGGTGTATTAATATACTTTGGTGCCTTATCATTACTTTTTAATATCCGGGCGCCAAAGCCCACTACTTTTCCGCTATGGTTATGCACAGGGAATATCACCCGGCCCCGGTAGTTATCCATTAGCTGGTCGTTACGGTTAACTACAAGGCCAGTTTTGAGTAATAATTCTGAATTGTACTGTTTAGCAACAGCCTCTTTTGTGAAAGAATCCCTTTGCTCTGGCGAGTATCCTAACTGAAACCGGTTAATGATTTCTTCTCTGAAGCCTCTTTCTTTAAAATAACTAAGACCGGTGTCGCGGCCTTCTTCGGTTTCAAATAATTGTTTTACAAAGAAATCTTTAGCAAACTGATTAATGATGAACAGGCTGTCCGCAGCTAACTGTGTCTGGCGTTGCTCGTCTGACTGAAACGTTTCTTCTATTTCAATCCCATACCGGCTGGCCAGCCATTTCAGCGTATCCACATAACTGTACTTTTCATGCTCCATAATGAAGCTGATAGCGTTACCGCTGCGGCCGCATCCGAAACATTTATATAACTCTTTTGCTGGTGATACTGTAAAAGAGGGTGTTTTCTCGTTATGAAACGGACACAGGCCAAGATAATTGCTGCCTCTTCTTTTCAGTTTTACAAAGCCGCCGATAACATCAATAATGTCAAGTCTTCCAAGAATCTGTTGTATGGTATTTTGAGAAATCATCCGGGCATCAAACGTACATAAAAATTTTCAGGATAATTAAACGCAGGGTAATTTGCGAGGTCTTATTCCCATTAAAAACCTGAATATGAAACTATTTAAAAACTTATTCTTATTGGCTGTATCTGCTGCCGTTTCAGTTTGTGCTAACGCCCAGCAATCGGGCATTGACTCTACCGGCCTCCCCGGTGATAATTTCAGTCTGCAGGGGGCATTAGAAATGTTCCAAAAAGCTGCTTCACCAGAAGATTTTGAAAAGTTAATCAATGAGGAAAATAACAATGTTAATAACCTTGATCTGAACGGTGATGGAGATGTGGATTATGTTAAAGTAATTGACAAGGTTGATAAAGAAGTACATGCCCTTGTTTTACAGGTGTCAGTATCAGAAACAGAAAATCAGGATATTGCTGTAATTGAAATAGAAAAAACAGGCGATGAAAATGCCATATTGCAAATAATTGGTGATGAAGATATATATGGAGAGCAAGTGATTGTAGAACCAGCTAGTGAAGACGGAGGTGCTTTTAATTTTTACGGAGGCTCAACGCATAGTGGCCCGAGTGCTGATGCTGTACAGCAGAGAAATGGAATAGTGGCAAATGTCTGGCTATGGCCGTCGGTACGTTTTATTTACGCCCCGGCTTACAGGCCGTGGATTTCGCCGTGGAGATGGCATTTATATCCTGTATGGTGGAAGCCATGGAAGCCTTATGCATGGCATGTATGGCATCCTAGAGTGGTTGTTTTTCAAAGGCCATTTGTAGTTGTTCGTACACACAGGGTTGTAAGGGCGCATGCTATTTACAAGCCGTTAAGAGTTACATCTGTTACCGTGCATACCCGTCATGCAGCATCAGTTAATCACTATAGAGTAACAAGAACGAAAACAACTCATACCGGACCGGGAGGGACAACAATAAGGACCACCACAACTGTTAAAAAGAACGGTCACTTAAAAGGAAAGAAAACAACTGTGAGACGCAGAAGATAGTTACAAAAAAATATACTGGCAGGGCTGCCCAATTACGGCGGCCCTTTTTCATTGCTAAATACCTGAAATGTAATAAGGTTTTGTACACTCAGAGGACAATAGATTTTCAATCCCTTATACATAAAATCAAACTTTTCAGAACTGACTAAATCAACCGGATAACATGACGAAAGTCATTTAAAAAAGAGACCTGTGTCCGCTTAAGTGATATTTTCATTACCTTACATTTGTTATGAACCTGCTTGCCAAAGCACTCCAGAATCAGAAACAATGCCGGCAGGCAGTGAAAAGGAAGTTCTTTATTTTTCACAATTTCTAAAACTTAAAACTATGGTACAGGCAGACATCTCACAGCTCTCTGCAGAGTGCAACACCTGGAGAGAGCAGCTTCGTCATTATCGTGAAGAATTCCATCATGATGAGAATAAACTCCGCAAAGTAACCTGGCACTCACTTTCGAAAGACCAACTCAAAGACGTAGAACACTTCCACAATCAGTTTCACATCCAGCTTATCAATATTCATGATTTAAAACATGCCATCCGCACACATGACCTGAAATTGGTGCATGAAAAACATGATAACGTTGCATCAGCAAGTGAAGAAGCAACAACAAGACATGGGGAATTGCAGGAGCAATTCCAGACACTTGAAAAAACACTTTTAGAATTAAGAAATGAGTTTAGTGACTTTATGAACCAGGCATCATAAACTGACTTTGATTTTTATCAGTCAGTCCACTGACAGGGTTCATAGTCCGGTACAGTAATCTGGATAAGATTTGTATCGTTCACAGATTCCACAACATTAAAAAATTATTGCTATGCCAGAATTTGATACTTCACATGTAAAAAATATAGTCTTGCTGGGCCATGCCGGCTCTGGTAAGACCACCTTAGCGGAATGTATGCTGTTTGAGGCTGGTCTTATCACCCGCAGGGGCAGCATTGCAGAAAGAAATACAACAGGCGATTACCACGAACTGGAACAGGAACGTGGTAATTCTATTTTTAGCAAACTCCTGCACACCAAGTGGCAGGGATATAAGATTAATATACTCGACACACCAGGCTACGACGACTTTGTAGGCGAAGTTATTTCTGCCCTTCGTGTTGCTGATACAGGTGTAATGCTGCTGAACGCAGTAATGGGAGTTGAAGTAGGTACTGATATCATCTGGGAGTTTACAGAAAAGTTTAAAACCCCGATGATTTTTGCCGTAAATAAAGTGGATGATGAAAATGCCGATTTTGATAAAGCGGTAAGGGAAGCCAAAGCACATTTCAGCAATAAGGTGGTAGTGGTGCAATACCCAAGGCAAACCGGTCCGGGTTTCCACGAAATTATTGATGTGCTGAGAATGACGATGTATAAGTTTAAACCAGAAGGAGGAAAGCCTGAAAAACTGGCTATTCCTGATGATGAAAAGGCCAAGGCTGACGAATTGCACAGAGAGCTGATTGAAGCTATTGCCAGTAATGATGAAAGCCTGATGGAAAAATACTTTGACAAAGGCGAACTGGATGAGGATGAAATGAGGGTTGGGCTGAAGAAAGCAATGATTAACCATGACTTGTTCCCGCTGTTTGTAATGTCTGCCGGAAAAGACATGGGAAGTGGTCGCCTGATGGGTTTTATTGATAATGTGGCTCCAAGTGCAAATGAAATGCCTCCGCAAACTACTTTGAAAGGTGAAAAGCTTACCTGTGATGCTGATGGCCCGCCTTGTATTTTTATTTATAAAACAATTTCAGAACCCCACGTTGGAGAATTATCTTATTTCAAAGTGTATTCCGGAACTATAAAAGCCGGTATGGAGCTTGAAAACGAGACAACAGGTGTTACTGAAAAGATTAACCAGTTGTTCTTGGTTGAAGGAAATAAACGTACGGCCATTAATGAGCTTGTTGCAGGTGATATTGGCGCTACATTGAAACTGAAAAACACCCATGTAAACAACACATTGCATGCAAAAGGCAAGAATTATGAATTGCCGTCAATTGAGTTTCCGCCTTATAATCAGACTGTAGCTATTGAAACACTGAAAAAGGGTGAAGAAGAAAAACTGTCACAGGCATTACACCAGTTAAGGGAAGAAGACCCGACCCTGATGGTGGAAGTCTCTCCCGAGTTGAAACAGACCCTTATACGTTGCCAGGGCGATATGCACCTTGCTGTGGCCAAGTGGAAGATAGAACACCAGCATAAAGTGGAAGTTAAATTTGTTAAGCCCAGAATAGCTTACAGGGAAACCATACGGAAGGCTGCCGATGCTAACTACCGTCATAAAAAACAGAGTGGTGGTGCCGGACAGTTTGGTGAAGTGTTTTTGAGAATTGAGCCTTGGTATGAAGGTATGCCTGAACCTGCAGACCTTACAGTAAGGGGCCGGGATGTTCATGACCTTGACTGGGGAGGAAAATTAGTTTTCTACAACTGTATTGTTGGTGGCGCTATTGATGCCCGTTTCCTTCCTTCCATCCTTAAAGGGGTAATGGAAAAGATGCATAACGGTCCTCTTACCGGTTCATATGCGAGGGATATAAGGGTAAGTGTGTATGACGGTAAAATGCACCCGGTTGACAGCAACGATATTTCATTCAAGATTGCCGGTTTGCAGGCATTCCGCCAGGCATTCCAGCAGGCTGATCCGCAAATATTGGAGCCCATCTTCACGGTTGAAGTTCTTTGCCCGGATGATCTTACTGGTGCTGTTATGGGCGACTTGCAAAGCCGTCGTGCCATTGTAGAAGGAATCGACAGTGAAGGCCATTTCCAGAAGGTAATTGCTAAAGTGCCTTTGGCCGAAATGGATGGATATTCGTCTTCTCTGCGTTCTATTACACAGGGCAGGGCCAAGTTTACAATGAAATTCAGCGGCTATGAGCCTGTACCGTTCGATTTGCAGCGTAAGCTGATAGATGATTACAGCAAAACAGCCAAGGAAGAATTTGCATAATGATTAAAAACCAAAATCAAAAGGCTGGCAGTTTTCTGCCGGCCTTTTTTATTAAACAGAAGCCGATTTAATAATAATACCGCTGGCAGTTATCACTTAAACAATACTTATTTTCCCCACCTGTTAATAACTCAAAATCCACATGGCAGCCCCTGTTTTGTTATATTTGCCAGTCCCGCTAATGCCTCCCTGTGGGAGGTTTTTTATATATGGGATTTAAAAAGCTGAGCAGCGATATGCAGATCAACGGAGCGTCGCAAGGGACGATACTCAAGGTTATGAAAATTGCTGCAAAATAATTGACTCGAAAACTGGTAAGCAAAAAACGGAATGTGACAAATGGCTAAAGAAAAAGATACTTCAAACCTTTTTGATTATACCGAAGACAGTATTAAGTCGCTCGACTGGAAAGAGCATATCCGTCTTCGCCCTGGTATGTACATTGGTAAACTGGGTGATGGTTCCTCGCCGGATGATGGTATTTATGTGCTGGTGAAGGAAGTAATGGATAATTGTATTGATGAATATACAATGGGTTATGGAAAAACAGTAGAACTGACAATCGAAGGAAAAACTGTAACTGTCCGTGACTATGGCCGTGGAATTCCTTTGGGAAAGGTAGTGGATGTTGTGAGTAAGATAAATACCGGCGCCAAATACGACAGCAAGGCTTTTCAGAAATCTGTGGGTTTGAACGGTGTGGGAACAAAAGCGGTGAATGCACTCAGCAATTATTTCAAAGTAACTGCTGTGCGGGAAGGCAAAGAAAAAACGGCGGAGTTTGAAAGGGGCGAACTGATTAAAGAATACAAAGAAGCGAAAACAGGTGAACAGAACGGTACACTGGTTACATTTATACCAGATGATACAGTATTCAGAAATTTTAAGTATTTGCCTGAGTTTGTAGAAAACCAGATTTGGAATTACTGTTTCTTAAATGCCGGCCTGCGAATACAGTTCAACGGCAAATCGTTTGTAAGTAAAAATGGTTTGCTTGACCTGCTGCAACGCAAAACCAACGAAGATGAAATCCGTTATCCTATCATTCACCTGAAGGGAGATGATATAGAAGTAGCCATTACTCACAATAACGATTATGGTGAAGACTTATACAGCTTTGTAAACGGGCAGCATACCACACAAGGCGGCACACACCAACAAGCTTTCCGTGAGGCGTATGTAAGAACTATCCGAGATTTTTACAAGAAAGATTACGATGCTTCCGATATAAGGACCGGGATTGTAGCAGCTATTTCAGTAAGGGTGGTGGAACCTGTGTTCGAGTCACAGACAAAAACAAAACTTGGTTCTGTAAACGTAGATATTGATGGGCCCTCGATGAAACAGTTCATTGGGGATTTCCTGGCAAAGGAACTTGACAATTTCCTTCATAAAAATCCGGCACTTGCTGAAGCATTAAAAAAGCGAATTGAGCAAAGCGAAAGGGAACGAAAAGAACTTGCAGGTATAAAGAAGCTGGCAAACGAAAGGGCAAAGAAAGCGAACCTGCATAACCGCAAACTGCGTGATTGCCGTTATCACTACGACGATGAGCCACCGGCAAAAGGAAAGGAAGAGTTTATTGAGAAACAGAATGAAACAACCATTTTCATAACAGAGGGTGACAGTGCCAGTGGCTCCATTACCAAAGCAAGAAATGTGGAAACACAAGCTGTGTTCAGCCTGCGTGGAAAGCCATTAAATTGTTTTGGGTTAACCAAAAAAGTGGTGTATGAGAACGAAGAATTCAACCTGTTACAACATGCCCTTAATATTGAGGAAGGCCTGGAAGGATTACGGTTTAATAATGTGGTAATTGCAACCGATGCTGATGTGGATGGAATGCACATTCGTTTGCTGCTTATGACATTTTTTCTTCAGTTTTTTCCAGACTTAGTCAAGCATGAAAAAGTATATGTATTAGAAACGCCTTTGTTCCGGGTACGGAATAAACAGGAAACAATATATTGCTTCAGTGAACAGGAGAAACAGGAAGCGATGAAGAAACTGGGTGGAAAACCGGAGGTTACGAGGTTTAAAGGGTTAGGAGAAATTAGCCCGGATGAATTCGCACAGTTTATCAGTACAGATATGCGCAAGCAACTAATGCGGGTGGAAGAAGGTGACCATATACAACAATTACTGGAGTATTATATGGGCAAAAACACTCCTGACAGGCAGGAGTTTATTATTGAAAACCTGAGGATTGAATTAGATAAACCAGTTGAATTAATTAATAATTAGAAATTAATAAATAATAATTATCCAGTTTGAAACAAGAAAACCTCATACTCACAAAAACCTATAATTTCGGGTTGAGAATCTTGAAATTATATCTTCATTTGAGAAAAGGAAGAGTTGATGCGGGGTTGTGCTCACAATTACTTGATAGTGGTACTTCTGTTGGTGCAAATGCAGAAGAAGCTGTAGGAGGCTCGTCGAGAAAAGATTTCATTAATAAACTTCAGATTTCTTACAGGGAGGCAAGAGAAACAAGATATTGGCTTAGGGTATTACGGGATAGCGAACTATTGGAGAAGAAACTTGCTGAATCTTTTATTTCAGATTGTGAAGAAATTATTAAAATCCTGACTGCAATTTTAAACTCTTCAAAAGGAGGAAATAAGTAATTATTAATTATTAATTCTTAATTATCAATTAAACAAAGTGTACGAATTTCACGCAGATAGGAAAAGGTATTTCGACATTCAGGTAATGAATGCTGAGAAATATGTTATTCCGTTTATTGAGGAAAAGTTTCCTGTCAAGCCTGGAATGAGGGTACTTGAAATTGGCTGTGGTGAAGGTGGTGTGCTGAAAGCTTTTATTAATAAAGGCTGTGTGGGTGTGGGTGTTGAGTTGGATATATCAAGAATTGCAATGGCGAATGAATATCTGCCTGAAGACATTGCTGCAGGTCGTTTAAGGTTTGTCGCAAAAGATATTTACCAGGTTGATGTGGTACAGGATTTAGAGGGAGCATTTGATATTATTGTGCTGAAAGATGTAATTGAGCATATTCATGATCAGCAAAGGCTAATTGGCTGGATGAAAAATTTTTTAAAGCAGGAAGGAGTTATCTTTTTTGGTTTCCCTCCGTGGTATATGCCTTTTGGTGGACATCAGCAGATTTGTAAATCTAAGATTTCAAGGTTGCCCTATATCCATTTGCTGCCAAAATCAATCTACAGGTGGGTACTTGTAAACAGGAAAGAGAATGTGGACGAAATGATGGAAATAAGAGAAACGGGTATCAGCATTGAACGATTTGAGAAAATTTGCAAGAATGAAGGATACAGGTTCTTAAATAAACAGCATTATTTACTGAATCCCATTTATGAATGGAAATTTGGGTGGAAACCTAGAAAACAGTTAGGGATAATTAAAGCTGTACCGTTTTTCAGGAATTTTCTAACTACATGTGTGTATTACATAATTAAACGAGATAACAAAGCAAAATGATTCATATAGTATTTAATGAAAGTGAAGTAAGCCTGATGAACCAGGTGATTGAATTGGATGAAATGCTGTCAGGTGATGTGCTGCAGATAAAAGATGACTACGCTGTTGGCCCTCTTATGGCAATTGATACAGAAGAAGGCTGGCAGTCAAGGCTGGCATGGTGGAAAACATTGCTGCAAGGCTCGCCTTATGGCGAAGAAACTGCAGGCAGTTTTGATGACAGAGAAACTGTGCGGCAGCTTAAATCAAAACTTGATGAAAACCCACAGGAAGAACTGTGGATATGGATGGGACAGAACCAGCATGATGTTATGGGATATTATTGGCTTATGCCACAGTTTAAAGATTACCAGGGAAGGGTGATGGTTCTGTATCTTAACAATCTGCCATTTATAAACGAGAAAGGACATATTTTCTATCCTTCATGGCTAAATGAAATTCAGCCCAAAGAATTTGTTAAGGCAAAGAAATTGGCGAGGCCGGTTACCTTAAGCGAATTTGAAATTGACCCTGATGAGTGGAGGAAAATTGCTGAAGAGAATGCGGTGATAAGAATTTTGGAAGGAGGAAAAAAGATTGCCGGAAAGGAAGACAGTTATTATGACAGCGAGATTTTGAAAAACCTGACTGGTGAATGGCAGAAAGCGACCAGGCTTCTTAACAATACATTGCACAGGATGAAAATAAAAACCGGAGATGTGTTCCTGATGTGGCGTATTAAATTTCTCATTGCTCAAGAAAGGATTGAAGTGACTGGTGATGTAAATAAAGGCTGGAAAGATTTTGATGTAAAACTTACAGGATCAAAAGAACAACAAACAGAAAAAACTGAGGATACCGTACAACAGTAGAAGATATGAGTGCAGCTAAGAATAAAAATATTGATGTTCAGAACAACGACAGTGGTTTGCATGGGCAATATAAGAGCTGGTTTCTTGACTATGCTTCCTATGTAATATTAGAAAGGGCAGTGCCGGCAATTGAAGATGGATTAAAGCCTGTTCAACGCCGTATTCTTCATGCAATGAAGGAAATGGATGATGGCCGCTTTAATAAAGTGGCAAATATTATTGGCCAGGCTATGCAGTTTCACCCGCATGGTGATGCCAGTATAGGCGATGCCCTTGTAAACATGGGACAAAAAGACCTGCTGATTGAAACCCAGGGTAACTGGGGCGATGTGCGTACAGGCGATGATGCTGCAGCTCCAAGGTACATTGAAGCAAGGCTTAGTAAGTTTGCACTTGAAGTAGCTTTTAATAATAAAACAACTGAATGGCAACTGAGTTATGACGGAAGGAAGAACGAGCCGGTGACATTGCCTATGAAGTTTCCGTTGCTGTTGGCACAGGGTGCTGATGGTATTGCAGTAGGTTTGTCAACAAAAATACTTCCGCACAATTTTATAGAACTAATTGATGCTTCAATAAAACACCTCAGAGGTAAGCGATTTGAGTTATACCCGGATTTTCAGACTGGTGGCATGATAGATGTCGCAGACTACAATAACGGCAAGCGGGGTGGTAAAGTAAAAGTAAGGGCACATATTGAGGAAGTGGATAAAAAAACAGTTTCTATCAAAAGTGTTCCGTACGGAGTTACGACTACCCAGCTGATGGAGTCTATTGTCAAGGCAAACGATCAGGGAAAAATCAAGATTAAGAAAGTAACAGATAATACTGCTGCTGAAGTGGAGATACAGGTTGATCTGGCCCCGGGTATTTCTCCTGATATTACTATAGATGCCTTGTATAAATTTACTGACTGCGAAGTTTCTATATCGCCTAATGCTTGTGTGATTGTTGACCAGAAACCGCAGTTCCTTGGTGTGCAGGATTTGCTAAGACTGTCTGTTGATACGACAAAAGACCTTTTGGAGCAGGAGTTGAAGATTAAACTGAATGAACTTCAGGAAAAATGGCATTACACATCCCTTGAAAAAATCTTTTTCGAAGAAAAGATATACAAGGAACTGGAAAAGAAACATGAGACATGGGATAAAGTGCTGGAGGCAATTGATAAGGCATTTGTTCCTTTCAAAAAGCAGTTACGCAGGGATATTACAAGAGAAGATATTATTAAGTTGACAGAAAAACCAGTACGTCGTATTTACAAACTGGATATTGATGAACTGAACGATCAGATTAAAGGGCTTGAAGACGACATTAAACAAGTAAAGTTTGATCTTGATAACCTGGTTGATTATACAGTTGCTTATTACGAGAACCTGCTGAAAAAATTTGGAAAAGGCAGAGAAAGAAAAACGGAAATAAAACAATTTGAAGTTATTGAAGCAAAGTTTGTTGCAATTGCCAATACCAAGTTGTTCATGAACAGGGCTGAAGGGTTCATCGGAACAGGGTTGAAAAAAGATGAGTTTCTATTTGAATGTTCCGACCTGGATGATATTATCGTTTTTGCAAAGCGGGGTATTATGAAAGTGGTGAAAGTATCTGATAAGACATTTATTGGTAAAGATATTTTACATGCTGCGGTTTTTCAGAAGAACGACGAACGTACTACTTACAATATGATTTATCTCGATGGCGAAACTGGTAAGAGTTTTGCCAAACGATTTAATGTGACCGGCGTTACCCGTGACAAAGAGTACGACCTTACAAAAGGGAATGACAAGTCTAAAGTCCATTACTTTTCAGCCAATGCAAATGGTGAAGCAGAAGTGGTAAAAGTGGTGTTAGGTAATTGCACAGCCCGCATAAAAGAGTTTGATTATTATTTTGAAGAACTGGAAATAAAAGGCCGCAGCAGCATGGGCAATGTGGTTACGAAATATCCTGTAAAGAGTATTAAGTTCAAAGAAAAAGGCCGCTCTACAATTGCCGGTAAAAAACTCTGGTATGATGATAAATTTGGCCGGCTTAATACCGAGGAGAAAGGTGAATATCTTGGCGTATTTGAGGCGGATGACAGGATACTGGTCATATTCAGGGATGGAGACTATGAGGTTACCGACCAGGAGATGACTCAGAAACTTGATACTGAGAAAATAATTTTCATTGAAAAGTTCAATCCTGAGAGAGTAATTACTGCTGTTTATGCCGATATGGATAAAAAGCAGTTTATGGTGAAGAGGTTTAAGATTGAAACAACAACAATTAAGAACAAATTCCTGTTTATAAAAGAAGGTGAAGGTAACTATGTAGAGACCATAACTACTATGGAAGAGCCTATACTTGCAATGCAGCAAGGCAGGGGTGTACATGTGCGAAAGGGAAAACTGAAGATTACCAGGATAGCGGAAGTCACCGGTTATAGAACAGTGGGAACAAAACTGGCCGATTTCAGCAAATCAACAGAAATGGAATGGGTAAAACCAAAAGAAGAAGACAACCAGCCTGAGTTATTTTAAAATCACAAATTATGGCAGATCATTGGGAATTGATGGATGTGTATAAAGCATTGCTGGCCATTGCGGGCGGTATTGTTCTTGGTCTTGAAAGAGAAATGAAGGACAAGGTAGCAGGATTAAAAACTATTACCATCATTTGCCTTGGTGCAGCATTATTTTCAATTATTTCATTTAAAACGGGCAAAGAACTGGGTGTGGACAATACTGCTATTGCTGCTTATATTGTAAGTGGTGTTGGTTTTATTGGTGCCGGGGCAATATTCAAGGATGGTTTTACTATTTCAGGCCTTACTACAGCCGGAATTATATGGTTAGCAGCGGCTGTTGGAATGGCAATAGGGTTTGGTGAATTTTTCCTTGCAGGTACTTTCATTGCCGGGTCATTAATAGTTGTTTTTATAGCCCCGGTTTTCAATAATCTTTTCAAGGCTAAAAATATCTCAAAGCAGCTTGTTATCGTTTTACAGGATTCTGATATCTCTGTTGCTTCGGCATTTGTCGAAGCACTTCACAGGAAAGGAATTTTTGCAGAAAGAAAAAAAGTTCTGTACAAAGAAGGCAGGTTAGAAATTTCTTATGACCTATCCCTTAAAAAAGAGTTACTTGAGTGGTTAGAAGATATTCTTATAAAGCAGGAGAAACTGATTTCCTTTTCAATTTCCTGAGCTATTTTCTTTTGATGCGGATGGTAGCTGTTTTTTCCAGACTGCTTGATACCTTCAGTTCATGTTTTGTCTTACCATCGTCAATTATCATCAATGCTGTGTTAGGTGGAATCAGGCCAAGGTTTTCAGCAAACATTGAAATTTCGTTTTCGGTCAATGATTTGTCAAGCGGGAAATTTATCCTGATTGATTTATGAGTAAGTTTTTGATTGAAAACGATAAGCTTTTTATTGAAGAATATTGAAATAATATCCCCGTCAATTTCACCATTATCATAAATGCTGATCAGCAGCGAATCTGATTCCACCTCTATTTCATTAATAACAACGTTTTCTCTTTCAGCAAACTCTTTTTCAACCGGGTAGTTTATCACTTTTCTTGGCTGCACCTCTGCTGCAACCAGGGTATCAGTGGCAGTTGGTTTCCATACCTGAAATTCTTCTTTGTATTGGCTGATAGCTTTTAAAACAGAGTCTGTTTTGCTCAGGTCAGCATTTTTAACAAGGTCAAAATTAACCTGTGGGCACATATTCTTGTATTCAGGATCAGCTATAAAGGAACCAACAAGATTAGAACCAATTTGTGAAACACGAAGTGTGGCAGCTAAATTCATTTTACAATCTACTTCCATGCTTGAAATAGAGCCATAATATGTAACAGGAATATTGTACAGGCTGAGTTGCCTTGTTGCAGCATTGTAGTAACCATTAACCTGCAGACTTCTGTATGTATTCTTGAAAAAATAGTTTAAAACTCCTTTCACATTACTTTTATCAGGCTGTAATACCAGTTCCACCATATAGTTGCTTGCCGAACTGTTGGTTTTTACATTTGCATTACCATACCAGTATCCAAATACAGATTGTGAATTTGAGTACAGACAGGTTAAAAGCGATATTAGCAGAGCAATTTTTTTCATTAAAATGAAAGTTCGGCAAAAAAAAATACCGGCAAGCAGTTTAGTTATTCACAGTTATTTTAAAAAGCGTTTCATTTCCCTTTCTACATCCTTTTGTTTGATAGTTTCCCGTTTGTCGTGCAGTTTCTTGCCTTTTGCAAGGCCAATTTCTATTTTAGCCAACCCTTTATCATTGAAGAAAATACTTAGAGGAATAAGTGTGCAGCCTTTTTCTTTAAGTTTCGATTCTATCCTTTTTATTTCCCTTTTTTGTAGCAGCAATTTTCTGTCACGGACAGGGTCATGGTTGTTAACAGTGCCATGAGAATACTGAGCGATATGCAGCGATTTTACCCAGACTTCCCCTTTGTGCACCAGGCAATAACTATCGTTGAAACTGGCCTTGCCTTCCCGTAGCGACTTAACTTCAGTACCCAGCAATACCATCCCGGCTTCATATTTTGCTTCTATGAAGTAGTGATGATAAGCAGAGCGATTTTTCATTTCGGCCATATCAGAGATACTTGTGGTAACGATAAACAGTCAGTTTCCGGGTTTCAATATTAACAAATGCCAGGTAATAATTATCTTTTTGATACGAAATGTTGACTAATACATTATTACGGTTCGCATATATTGACATCAGGAGTTTGTCCCAGACTAATTGTTTGGTGGGGCCAACATTTGTTTTCCCGCTTTCAGTTTGTAAACTTATGTCAAATGAAAGATAAGATGGAGGTTTTACTTGCCTGAAATCCATGGCACCCAAAGTCATTAAGTTGCCTAAGAGAGTTGCATTTGGCAGTATATCAAATTTGACAGCTAAAGTGAGGAATAATTTACCATTCTCTTCATAACCGGTAATAAGAAGCTTATTATTTTTTGCTTTTTTCAGGAAAACAGAAAAATCGGAAACTGAGAAATTGCTTCTTGACCAGAAATTCCCGGTTTTATTTACCTGTGTGGATGCAAGTGAATCATGATTAGCTTCAGTAAGAACAATACTTTTATAATAGTCCGCATCACCCAGTTTATTGAAGAAAAGAAATATCTTATCTGTAGCTGTATAACCCCTTATTAGGGTTGAATCGGCAATCCACCCTGTGATCTTGCCTTTTCTGTTATCTTGTATCTCTGCGGGGCATTCATACTTCTTTGTGCTTATGTTTCCTGATGTAATGTTGACTGTAACGATCCATGTATTATGTTCCTTGTCATTAAATACAACCTGCAGTTCATCTTTTTTTCTATAAGAAAGGATATTGTAATTAAGGGAGTATGGAGGTATCCACAGGTTTCTTTCATAAACATGATAAATAAGCTTGTTGCTGGTGCCATCGAGAAACTCTTTTTCCTGTAACTGATTTCTTTTTACCGGGGAAGGGAAAAAGACTTTTCGGTTACTAATTTCAGCACCCAATTTCTTCTGAGAAATTTTTATTTGATTTTCATCCGGGAAATAATGCAGCATGAAAATAGTACTGTCTTCATAATAACAGTCAATGAGGTTGGCATTATACTTAACAAATACAGTATCCTCAATTGTAATTTCACCGGTTTTAGGTAATGTGGCGACAAAGTAATAAGCAAATGTTTTTGGATTGTACAAGACATCTATTACCTTATCATTAGAAACGACATGCAGTATGTAATCGCTTCTCTTGTAATGGTTCATCAGCCCAGGTTTTCTCCTTGAGTCTTCGGTCGTGGTATCATTGCTTTCTTCGTCAAGCAGGGGGACATTAATTTCCTTGTAACGCCCATCTGAAGTTTTATACTGATGTTTAATATTGGTTTTAGTTCTAAACAACAGGTGAGAAAAAAGACTACCATCTGCTGATGCCTGAACGGTGTGTACAAATGCCTTTACATCATTCACCAAACTCTCTTTGCCGAAAGTTTGTTCAAAAACAATTTCCTGGGCAGACAAATAACCGGAAACAAAAATGATAAGTGAAAAAAGGATATTCCTTTTCATGCGGAGCAAGGCTAATTAATGCTCAAACAACCCCAAAATAGTTGAAATCTTGCTTTTCAGTTCATTCCGGGGAACAATCAGGTCGAGGAAACCATGCTCAAGCAAAAACTCACTGCGCTGGAACCCTTCTGGTAAATCTTTCTTAATGGTTTCCTTAATTACCCTTGGCCCCGCAAAACCTATTAAGGCCCCCGGTTCGCCCATGTTCAAGTCTCCCAGCATACCAAATGAAGCCGAGATGCCTCCAAAAGTAGGGTCGGTAAGTAATGATAAATAAGGAAGCTTTGCATCGCTCAACTGCGAAAGTTTACCACTTGTTTTTGCCAGTTGCAACAGGGCGAAAGCACTTTCCATCATCCTGGCCCCACCGCTCTTGCTTATCACCATGTATGGTAATTTGTGCCCAAGGCAATAATCAATGGCTCGGGAAAATTTTTCACCCATTACACTGCCAAGCGAACCGCCTATGAACTCAAAGTCCATACAGGCAATTACAATTTCATGACCATTTACTTTACCAACAGCAACCCGCATTGAATCTTTCAAATCGGTTTTTCTCCATATTTCCTCAAGCCTTTTTTTGTATGGCTTCAGGTCGGTAAAACCAAGCATATCTTTACTGATGATGTTAGCCGCAATCTCGGTGAATTCGTTATTGTCAAAAAGAATCTCGTAATACTCAGCGCTGTTAATCCGGTGGTGGTAGTTGCACTTGGGACAAACATACAGGTTCTCTTTCAGGTCGCTTACAGTACTGATATTGGAGCACTCAGGGCATTTTACCCAAAGGCCTTCAGGTGTCTCTTTTTTTTCGGAAGTCTTGGTGTTGATTCCCTTTTTGATGCGTTTAAACCAACTGGGCTTTGTCTCTTCTGTTTTTCCTTCCTCGCCAGAGAGGTTTACATCAAAATCTTCGAATTGTTTCGCCATAACCTTAGGTTGAGTTGCAAATATAGGAAAGTTGCAAATAGTTAATAGTCAACCTGCTGAAAATCAGCTTTTACACAAATTACAAGTGGAAAAGTGATTCACAGTGAATTATAGCACTCTTAAAATCAGGTGTTTAGTGTTTTGCCATATACATTCCTTATGAAGTGACCAAAATCAGTTATTGGGTGCTCCGCTATCAATCCAGCAGAGGATAGAATTCTTCTGATCTGTAGCAAGCGTACTTCCCTGTGGCATTCGGCCAGAGGAAACGGCAGACCTGATAGCAACTCTGGCGTTAAAGATTTCTGTGTAGCTGGTCAAAGAACCAGGGCCGTTGGCACTACCAGATGCATGGCAGCCGGAAGTGGCGCACCGGGATTGAATAATCGGATTGATATTGGCAGCAAAAGCTTTATTTGTCACGGTACTGCAATCTAAGGTCTGATTATCTCCGCTGTCTTTGTCCTTACTGCAGGAAATAGCAAAAAGAAGGAAACCGGCTGTTATTACTGATAGGAAACCAAAATGAGTTTTTTCATGGTAAAAAGTATTTGTACGCCGAAACGTACAAATAAAGGTTTTGGTTGCTGCCAGCAGAAAATTAAAGTATCTCAGCTATGTGTCTGTGTATATTTTGAGCAAGTATTCCGGTTGGTATATCATTTTGATCTCCGCTGAAAGGGTCTTCAATTTCTTCAGCTATCAGTTCAAGACTGGCAAGTACATAGAAAATGAATGCCACCACAGGTATTACATAAAATCCAAGCTGAAAAACAAACCCAAAAGGGAGCGTCATGATATAGAAGAATATAAACTTCTTAATAAATACACTGTATGAAAACGGAATGGGAGTGTTCTTTATTCTTTCACAGGCCCCGCATACATCTGTAAATGATTGCAGCTCAGTATTAATAAACAAGAGCTGCTCTGATGAAATCTTTCCGTCAGAGTGTAATTGTTGAATATGTCGGAATATTAAAAGTGCAATTTGATTTGGAATATGCTTACTGTGGTCTATCTGTTCAAAAAACTGGCGTAAGTCATCATCCTCAAAAAGTTCAACTCTTGTTTTTTCTTTTCGCAAATGGTTGTGCAATGCAAAAGCATAAGCAGGAATAACCTTTCTGAAAAAAACCCTGTGCCCGGTTTCATTTTCAGGAAGAATAGCGCAAAGCTTCATGGCAAGATTACGGCTGCTGTTTACAAGGCTGCCCCAAAGTTTGCGGCCTTCCCACCAGCGGTCGTATGCAGTATTGGTGCGAAATACAAGCAACATAGAAATGGCAAAGCCAAGAAGAGAATGCATAACCGGCAGGTTACGAACATAATTCTTCTCCGATAATTGCCAGTAGTATAGCTCAAGCCAGGCAATAATGCCGGAGTAAAGACATATTGCCACCATTAGCGGAAGCAGTTGCCGGAAGGTATCAGCTTTATGAAACCGGAAAATAAATGTGAACCAGTCTTTAGTGTTATAAGAAATCATGGTTCAAAATTAGGAATAAGGGAAAAGCGAATGCCACAAATCTATTCGTCGTAAGCACGGGAATGATGCGCATCTCTTTGCTTTGCCCTCCGGCTGAAGTCAGACTTTACCTTATGGACAACGGCCTGAATAAGCAAGTAAAGACCAAAACAAAGAAAGAAAGATGTTACGGCAGCCCAGAAATACCATTTGCCTTCATTGGGAGCTTCAAAAAAATAAAAAAAACCAATAAATACACTTGAAATAACAGAGATGAATCCCAATACCAGCTTAACGATGTACCTGTCTGAATGTGATTGACCGTTTGCCATAGTTTTTATTATGAGGTTAAGGTTGAACGTTTCAAAAATAATGAAAATTTAATGTTGTGTTAATGCTTTTTTGATGAGCAGAAAGGGATAAACATCTTTATAACTTCATAACTTAGTTTGAAATATGAAACGACTCTTTTTTCTTTTGCAGTTTGTTTTTTTTGTATCGGCTGTTGCCTGGTCGCAGGAAGCACCTGAAGGACTCTTTATTGATTCTAAAGCCCCTGACTTTAAATCAAAAGACCAGGATGGCAATGAGATCAGGTTAAAAGATGTATTAAAGAAAGGGAAAGTAATACTGGTTTTTTACAGGGGCCAATGGTGTCCATATTGTAATAGGTTTTTATCTGCATTGCAGGATTCTTTGCAATTAATAAAAGATAAAGGGGCCAGCCTGATTGCAGTATCGCCTGAAAAACCGGAAAGTATTGATTCAACGGTTGAGAAAACGAAAGTGACATTTCCTGTTTTGTATGATGAGGAGTTGAAAATAATGAAGGCATACGATGTGGAATATGAAGTGCCTGAAAATACACTAACCAGATACAGAAATGCCGGGTTGGATATTGAAAAAAATAACGGCCCAAACGGTAAATACCTTCCGATAACGGCAGTATATATAATTGGTGATGAACAGACAGTGATTTACCGCTTTTTTGAAAAGGATTATAAGAAAAGACCTGCTGTTAAAACCCTGCTTACTTACTTGTAACAGGTTTTGTTCCGGTAATACACCAGGATTCAATCTTCAATGTTTTTTCCTTGAACAGGACATCAGGCTCTTTTATCATCTGTGCTATTACCTGCCGAAACCCTGATATTTCCATTAATTGCTGCCATTCGCTTTCTGCATATGAATGAAAACCATACCGGGTAAACGGCATTAACTGCATGGATTCTTTTGCCCTGAACATTGCATAAAAGGTACCTGAAGGTTTCAGTACCCTTAAAATTTCTTTCAGGTGTCTTTCAGGATTTTCCCAGAAATAAATTACGTTGATACAAAAGACAATATCATAAGTATTGTCAGTTAGTGGTAAGTGACTGCTTTCTCCTTTACAGATACTAAGCTGGTTTTTTTTAATAAAGTCTTTGTTTGCTTTAATAGCACAATTAACCATTTGTCCTGAATAATCTATGCCGGTCATCTTTAATCCAGGAACATGATCAAAAAACTTTTGAAAGAATTTTCCATTACCAAACCCAATTTCGAGAATATGGTTAGCAGCTTCAGGTTCAATAAGGGTGATTAATTTGTCATAGAGGAACTCATTTGCCTTATTCATCATCTTGCCGGTTTTTCTGCCAGCCCAAAGCCCAGGTTTACGAAGCTGGCGGGCTATCATCTGCAATCTGAAGCGTTGTAATAATTGCTTAATCATATTTACGGCAAAAAACTCCGCCAGTTAAGGTACTGGTTATTGATACGTAAAAAAAGGCTGATGTTTACATCAGCCTGAAGTAACTTATTTATTTATTTCAGTTGGGCAATCAGTTCATCCTTAGTAACGACGCCCTGTTTTCGCCAAACCTCTTTTCCCCTTTTGTAGATAATAAAAACTGGTATTGGCTCCAGTTTCAGTTCTGCCATCAGGTTTGTTTGCACACCGCCGTCAATTTTCACCAGGTTGAAGTCAACTTCTTTTCCGGTTTTCAGTTCATTTATCACTGGCTCCATTTTAACGCAAGGAGGGCACCATTTAGCTCCAAAATCAACAAGAGTAGTTTTATCTGTTGGTATGCTTGATAAATATTGCTCCATTGTAATCTGAGGTTCGCCTGTAGCTCCTTCGACGGGTTTATTATACATTTTCCAGGCGTTTATGCCACCTTGCAGCTCTACTACAGCAGAAAAACCGTTTTCCCTCATCCAGTTTGCAGCATAAGCACTGCGGTTTCCTACCAGGCAGTACATATATACCGGTTTTGTTTTATCCATATGCTGAACCCTGTTTGCAAATTCGTCCATATTTCTCATATCGGCCTGCAACGCATCTTTTATATGCCCGTTTTGGTACTCTCCGGCCGTTCTGACATCCAAAATCTGTACGTTTCCGGCCTCAATGGCTTTCTGAAACTCATCCGGCCCTATTTTTGAAGCGGTAGTGGCAGAGTTCTGTCCTTTGCAGGAAATAAGTGAAAGAAATAAAAGCAGGGAAAAAACGTTTCTCATTTTGATTTTAGCATTTAGCTGGCAAAAATAGGATTTGGCTTTTATCCTTTTGTGACTTTTGTCCTGTTTATGGCGATAGCTTAGTATGGAAAATAACCTTAATTTTAGGCGTTTAACAGAAACTATCAATCATTTATGAAGAAACAGTTTGTTTATTTACTTGCGGCATTAATCATTGTAATTACCGGGTGTCAAAAGGAATCCAGTTTTGAACAGCCTGCCACGTTATCTGAAGGAAGCTTACAGTCAGATATTAACAGTGATTGCCTGCCTAAAACGGTAAATGGTGTATATGAAGTGGGAGAGGACCTTATAGGAACCACAAATAATATAACTGTTGATATAAATGTTACTAAAACAGGTACTTACGATGTAAGAACAGATACAATTAACGGAATTTTCTTCAGAGGAACGGGTACGGTTACTACAGTTGGGGTTAACACTATTACACTTCGTGGAAGCGGAACACCTTTTGCTGCCGGAACATTCAATTTTATGGTAAACTATGACAGCACTTTTTGCGATGTGCAGGTGGATGTGTTACCGGCCGGAGCCAGTTCTCCAGCAACTTTCACTTTGGTAAATGGAGGGACTCCTGCAAATTGTGCCAGCGCTGTTGTTGGAGGAACTTATGCAAAGGATATTGCGGCAGACGTTTCAAATTATGTGGATGTTACAGTTAATGTAACAACTATTGGCTCATATAATTTAAATGCATCTGGAGGAGGACTGACTTTTACAAAATCAGGTGTATTTACAACAACAGGAAATCAAACGGTGAGGATTCCGGCATCTGGAATTCCCACAACAATTGGCGCAAATACGATTACTTTTTCACAACCAACCGGAGGTTGTACGTTTAGTGTAAATGTGGCCGGCCCATCTGTTTACTCGATTGACTGTCCTTCTGTAAGTATTAATGGTGTGTATGCAGTAGGAACACCACTTGGGGCTACAAATACAGTTTCCGTTCAGGTGAATGTAACTGCAATCGGGTCATACAATATTTCAACTGTTGCTGGCGGAATGACTTTCTCTAAAGCAGGAGTATTTTCTGCTACCGGCACTCAAACAATAACCCTTAATGGGTCAGGTACGCCAACTACAGCAGGTTTGAACTCATTCACTTTAGGTACTGGTGGTTGCAACTTCAACGTAACTGTTGTGGGTCCTGCGGTTTATACCTTTTCAGGTGCACCTGGCGATTGTACAGTTGCAACAGTAGCGGGTACTTATACTGCGGGGACACCTTTGTCAGCCTCAAATACCGTTACTGTGCAGGTTAATGTAACAACGGTTGGGGCATATCTTATTTCAACTGTTGCCGGCGGGATGACTTTCTCTAAAGCAGGTATTTTTAGCTCTACCGGTATACAAAATGTTGTACTAACCGGATCAGGCACACCGGCATCATCTGGTGCTGTAATTTTTACTGTTGGGACAGGCGGCTGTACATTTACTATTAATGTGGCTCAGCCAACCGGCACTTACCAATGTAAGATAGACGGAGTGTTAACAGTATTTACTGACAGGGCACAGGCTGATATTACGGACGATTTTTTTGCACCTCCGACCCCATATTTTTATTTGAATGGTTACACAGGCCCGGCGACAGGAAATACGGTGCCCCAATTCCAAATTTTCATTACAAAGAATGATAATTCAGCAATAACAGCAGGTACTTACAATGGAAATTCGTTTGCATTGCCAAACGGATACAGAATTGAGATTGATTATACTATTCAAAACCCGGACCTTACGGTAACTATCTGGAATACATCAAGCACAATTTTGCCTCCATCAAATCCACCGTTTACAATTGTGGTGTCAAGTGTAACAGCTACAAGGGTTACCGGTACTTTCAGCGGTACATTGACAAATACATTACAAGGCGGAACACTATTTAAACAGATAACTGAAGGAGTATTTGATTTGCCAATTCTTTAATAGATATAATTTATACAAAAAGGGGTATTTATTCAATACCCCTTTTTTCGGCCTTATTATCATCACAGATAACTCAAATTCGTTTTTGGCGAAAGGGCCAGCAGTGTTTCATACATCAGTTTGATTGTATTTTCAATATCATCCCTGTGCAACATTTCAACTGTGGTATGCATGTACCGCAACGGAATGGAGATTAAAACAGATGGACAACCATCATTGGAATACGCAAAAGAATCGGTGTCGGTTCCTGTGCTTCTGCTTAATGCCCGCCATTGTACTTGTATCTTTTTGTCTGCAGCAATCTTCTCTACAAAACCAAGCAGCTTATTGTGAATGGCCGGAGCATAAGCCAGTGAAGGGCCTTTCCCTGTAGATACGTCTCCTTCAATATTCTTATTGATCATTGGCGTTGTAGTATCGTGGGTTACATCGGTAATGATGGCAATATCAGGTTTTATCCTGCGGGCAATCATTTCAGCACCACGAAGGCCAATTTCCTCCTGAACAGCATTTACAACGTAAAGCCCAAAGGGCAGCTTCTTTTTGTTTTCTTTCAGCAGCCGGGCAACTTCTGCAATCATAAAACCACCCACACGGTTGTCAAATGCCCTGCCAACATAGTTTCCGTTTGCCAGTTCGTCAAAGCCGTCCTGGTAGGTAACCACTGCGCCAATATGTATTCCTAAAGCTTCAGCTTCTTTTTTGGTTCTGGCACCACAATCAAGCCATAGGTTATCTGTCCGGGGCGAAGTTTCTTTTTGGTCAGGTGTGCCGAGGCGGGTATGTATTGCCGGCCATCCGAACACAGCTTTTACCGCTCCTTTTTTTCCATGGATAATAACCCGTGAAGCCGGGGCTGTCTGGTGGTCAACACCGCCATTTCTTTTCAGGTATATCAGGCCGTCAGCAGTAATATAATTGACAAACCAGCTGATCTCATCCGCATGAGCTTCAATTACAACTTTAAAAGGATGTTCAGGGTTAACCACACCTACAGCTGTGCCGTATGGGTCAACAAAATGAGTATCCACATAAGGTTTCAGGTATTCTATCCAGAGTTTTTGTCCCCACGTTTCAAACCCAACAGGCGAAGCGTTATTGATATAGGACTTAAAAAAAGCAAAAGAGTCGTTTGTAAGAACAGATTTTGCCGCCTTTTTTGTTTTTACAGACTTAGCCATATATGATATTTAGTTTTTAGAGATTACTGTGGCGAAGATAAGCAGCAGTGCTTTAATAATCATCAGTCCGTCATACCTTAACACAAAGGAAGACTCCGGTTCAGCAGGATCGAATTTCCCGTAAAGCCAATAAACAACAACAACAGGAATAAACACAGCTATCAGGAAAAAAACTGTGGTTGCCCCGAAAGAAATTATAAATACAACAGAAGCTGCAAGGTTCAGAAAGAGAAAGAACCATTTACCAACAACCAGGCTTCTTTTTTGTCCCCAGGAAACAGCAAAAGTGTTGGTGTTGCTTTCTTTATCCTCATGGTAGTCATAAATATTGAATAAAAAGGCAATCGATCCAATAAAGATCAGGCGATGAAAGAGAAATATTGATACGTGAAGAAAATTAATCTTAAGGCCATTTTCTCCGTGCAAAAGTAAAAGGGGAACGAGTCCTGTTGTTACTGTCCAAATAAGAGACAGGTAAAGCAGTTTGAACCTTCCAAATTTTCTTAAACTTTGATCTCTTAATAGTTTTGTAGGATGAGAATAGAATACAGAGAGTAATCCGATTAATAACAGCACAAAGAGAAAAAAAATTTTTGCAGTAAAACGTATGGAGGAGGTTATTTCAAGGAGCATTGCAGAAGCAACGATAGTTCCTGCAAGACTAAAAGCTAAAATATACTTGAAAAGCCATTTGTTACTCTTTCGCCATGTTTGCCTTTCATCAGGTACAGTCAGTTCCTTCTTAAGAAAGTAGTGAAGCGTATAAACAAAAAGGGTTCCAAAAAAAACGAGGATATCATAAGAATGATAATTACAGGAAAAACCGAATAAAAAAATTGTTTCCGCTGTGAGCAGGGCGGCACAAAAAGAAATGAACAGATTACTGAATACTACAAATCTTCTGAACTGGTGAGGTGCTTTCAAACCGTTCAGGATTTTTTAAGCCTGATTTTATCAGATTCTTTGTATTCGCTTCGGTTACCTTTTTTATCAATCAGTAACAGGCCAAATGCGGCTGTAGTATCGTTAAAGGCCACACCCGGTAAAAACGAATAATTAGTGTTGTTACTGTTATATTCAAATGAAATAACAAGATCGGCAGAACGGGTATTTTCAGGAACACTAATGGCAGATAATGTCCGTTTGAATGTGTCGGTAAATACGGCTGTATTGCCATTATACCATTTATAAACAATTGCAACTGTATCAATATCTCCCTCTTCATCAGTAAAAGATCCCTTCAGTTCAATAATATTGCCCTGGTAAACAGTCTCAGGTGTAATAGACTTTATCTTGACCTGCGGAACTGTTGTAAACTTATCTTTGTTGCAAGCAGTTGCAACAAGAAAAAATACAGACAGGATTATGAGGGGGTATTTCATTTGCTTTAGTTTGCTTGAAAACAAATTTACATTTTTTTGGTAGAAAACAGGAGATGGACAGTCAATGGAATCATAAAATTTTTAATGTTCTGGATTCAGATTTTGACGATTTGGCGGTGTCTGTTTACAGGTACCAGTATGAAAATAATCATGTTTACCGCCAGTTTTCAGATGCTTTGTATAAGAATCCGGATGTTGTCAGGTCATTGGAACAGGTGCCCTATCTACCGGTCAGTTTCTTTAAGTCTCACCAGGTTATGACTTCTGTGTTTGAACCTGATATAGTATTTGAAAGCAGCGGTACAAGTGCAACTGTAAACAGCCGGCATTTAGTCAGGGATATTTCACTATATGAGAAGAGTTTTGTAAAAGGCTTTAACCGTCTTTATGGTGAGATTGGTGAATGGTGTGTTATTGGTCTCTTGCCTTCTTACTTAGAAAAGGGAAACTCTTCTTTGGTTTATATGATTGATAAACTGATACAGTTATCCGCCCATCCTGATAGTGGGTTCTATTTGTATGATTTTGCCAGGTTAAAGGATAAGTTGTCAATTCTGGAAGCCATGAATCAAAAGACGTTACTCGTTGGGGTGACCTATGCTTTACTGGATTTTGCGGAACTATTTCAGATAAAGCTCAGACATACAGTTGTAATGGAAACTGGCGGTATGAAAGGCAGAAGAAAGGAATTGCTGCGAGATGAAGTGCATAAAAGACTTTGCAAGGCTTTTGAAGTTGACAGGATTCACTCAGAGTATGGGATGACCGAACTTTTATCACAGGCGTATTCGCCTGGCAATGGGGTGTTTTCATGCCCTCCGTGGATGAAAATACTTGTAAGGGATGAAGAAGATCCTTTGACTGTAAGCCGTTATGGCAAGGGCGTAATCAATGTAATTGATCTCGCAAATATTTATTCCTGTTCTTTTATCGCAACTGATGATGCCGGTAAACTTAATGATGATGGTAGCTTTGAGGTGCTGGGGAGAACCGACGGCAGCGATTTGCGGGGTTGCAGTTTACTGACATTGTAGGAATATCAGTAATTGAGTATCTAATTAATAGTACATTTCAACCCTGTTTTTACTATTATAATTAAAAATGAATCATATGAACCGTAAAGAATTTATTAAAAACACCGGACTGGCAGCGGCTTCTCTAACCGCATTTTCTTCAATGCAATCATTTGCCCGGACTGGTGGCGAAAAAGTAAAAGCTGTCCTTATAGGTGTTGGATTAAGAGGACAAAACCATCTTGACCTCTTGTTACGCAGAGATGACACTGAAGTAGTGGCAATCTGTGATATTGACGAAAGGATGCTTGCCATGTCAAAAGAGATGGTGTCCAAGTCTGGGAAAAAAATGCCGCAAATTTTTACGGGAGATATTTATTCCTGGAAAAAAATGCTTGAAATAAAAGGTCTTGATACCGTTATTATTTCCACTCCATGGGAATGGCATAAAGAAATGATTATAGGTTCACTGGAGTCAGGGATAAAATATGTAGGTACTGAAGTAATGCTCGGCATTACTCTTGAAGATCATTGGGATGTGGTAAAAGCTGCTGAAAAATATAGGGCTCATGTATGCATGCTCGAAAATGTATGTTACCGCAGGGATGTGATGGCAGTACTGAATATGGTTCGGCAAGGTTTGTTAGGAGAGTTGGTTCATTTGCAGGGAGGCTACCAGCATGATCTAAGGGAAGTAAAATTTAATAATGGTCTGCAGGCTTATGGTGGTGGTTGCGAATTTGGAGATAAAGGATGGACCGAGGCAAGATGGAGAACGCATCATTCCATCTACAGAAATGGAGATTTGTATCCAACGCATGGCATTGGACCAGTGGCGCAGTATATTAACATTAACAGGGGCAACAGGTTTTTGAATTTATCTTCTTTTTCTTCAAAAGCCAGAGGTCTTCATGATCATATCGTAAAAAAATGCGGCCCTGATCATCCGAGTGCAAAAGTAGCGTTCAAACTAGGTGATGTAGTAACAACGTCAATTTCATGTGCTAACGGTGAAACGATACTGCTTCAGCATGATACAAGTTTGCCACGGCCATATTCATTAGGTTTCAGGGTGCAGGGTACAAACGGGATATGGATGGATGTTGCAAAAGGGATACATATTGAAGGCCACTCGAAACCGCACCAATGGGATGAGGCAAAAGTCTGGCTTGATAAGTATGATCACCCGTTATGGAAGAAGTGGAGCAATGAAGCACAGGGCTCCGGACATGGAGGGATGGATTTCTATGTTATTCATATGTTCATTGAATCTGTTAAGAGAAAAGTAGCGCCGCAAATGGACGTTTATGATGCTGCCGCCTGGAGTGCAATAACTCCGCTAAGTGAAAAATCAATTGAATTGGGAAATGAAACAGTTGAATTTCCTGATTTTACTGGTGGGCAGTGGATGTACCGTAAACCTGTTTTTGCTTTCAATGATGAGTTCTAAAGTTCTTTTTTGACAGATGCTTATCGATTTATTATTTAAGTATGGTTTTGATGCAGCAAATGTTGAGGCTGTTGCTTTTGGCAACGGACTCATTAACCATACATGGAAAGTAACTGCGGGTAATCAGAAATACATACTTCAACGGGTAAACGACAGTGTTTTCAAAAATCCGGAATGGATAGCTGATAATATTACACTGATTGGCAAACACCTTGACGAGCATTCTCCGGATTATTACTTTGTAAAGCCAGTTGCGGCAATCGACGGAGAAACATTACTTAAAAATGAGAATGGCTATTTCAGACTTTTCCCTTTTGTGGAAGGTTCACATAGTATTACAACCGTTGAGACTCCGGAGCAAGCTTACGAAGCTGCCAGAAAATTCGGTGAGTTTACCAGGAGACTGGAAGGGTTAAGTCTGGAAAGGCTTCATATAACACTTCCGTCGTTTCATGATTTGTCTTTACGGTATGCACATTTTACTGAAGCTTTAAAAAAGGGAAACGATGAGAGGATAAAAGAGTCTTCGCAAATTATTAAGCAACTTAAAGAATCTTCAGGATTAGTTAATGAATATGAAAAAATTGTGAGCGGTGGAATTCTGAAACGAAGAGTTACACATCATGATACCAAGATCAGCAATGTTTTGTTTGATAAAAACGATAAGGCACTTTGTGTTATTGATCTTGATACAGTAATGCCTGGTTATTTTGTCAGTGATCTGGGAGATATGTTTCGCACCTATCTGTGCCCGGTTAATGAAGAAGAGAGTAATATTGAACTTATCTCCGTCAGAGATAATTATTACGAAGCAATCGTTACCGGATATCTTGTAGAAATGGGAGGATTGCTTTCTGAAACCGAAAGAAGCTACTTCTTTTACGCTGGTGCCTTTATGATCTATATGCAGGCTCTTCGGTTTTTGACTGATTATATCAACAACGATATTTATTACGGAGCTAAATATGAAAAACATAATCTGGTACGGGCAACAAACCAAGCTTTTCTGCTTGGGCAATTACAGGCAAAGGAAAAGTTGCTAAAAGCTTCTGTATAATTCTTTTAGTAAAAAACCCCGCATTGCTGCGGGGTTAGTGCCCTAGATCGGAATCGAACCGATACGATATTGCTACCGCTGGATTTTGAGTCCAGTGCGTCTACCAGTTCCGCCACCAGGGCAGCGGGGTGCAAATGTAACGATAAAATGGAAATGACAAATACCCTGATTAGTTTTTATCCTGCAACTCTTTTTTTATCCTGTCAATATATTTTTTCTTGAAGTAGTATTCCTTTATAGCCAGCAGTTGCTCTTTTGTTGCTTCGCCATCTTTATAGCCTTCTATTATTGGCTTCACCGTACTATATATTTCATTCTGCAAAGCTGCAATTCGCTCCTGCAAACGCTGGCTGTCATCTTCTCCGGCATCATCCATCAGCGATTCATTTATTTCCATTACTTCCATCAAAAAGACAGGAGGTAACTGGTATTTTTCGTCATCAGTCATAAGCCCTTTGAGTTGCAAAACGTATTTTAAGGTTTCGTCAGGGTTCTGAAAGGTTTTGAGTGCTTTGTTAAGCAAGGCTGTTTTTTCCAGTGCTTCTTGTTGTTTTTCTTCAGTCTCATTAATGTAAAAATCCGGATGAAATTGCCGGCTTAATTCAAAGTATTTCGAGGTCAGTTCAGCCGGATTTACTATTAATTGCACAGGAATCTGAAAAATATCAAAATAATTCATGAACGCTTATTTGTTCTGTTTCAATTTGTTAGAAAAAATGTAGTAGCTTAGGTTACAATTTGCTTTTAATCGTTTACAAATTTATGTATTAAGCAATGGAGGTAATTAAAAACTTCCCGGATTCGGAAATTGTTGGCAATATCCGCTCGGGAGAAAGGATGGATGAAATAATAAAGGCCTTATACAGGATGCACTTTGACAGCCTGTGCTGGCATATTATGAATAATAGTGGCAGCAGAGAAGACGCAGAAGATATTTTTCAGGAGGTGGTGGTGAGTTTCATTGACCTGGTACAGAAAGATAAATTCAGGGGCGAGTCATCGGTTAAAACTTTTTTGTTTTCCCTGAACAGAAATTTATGGCTCAACGAATTGAAACGAAAGGGCAGGGCATTGGCAAGAGAAGAAAAATTTGAAAAAGGACAGGAGAGGACTGAGGCTGATTTCGGGCATCAGTTGGCGGATCGGGAGGGAAAGCTAGCGGTATTGAATGTGGTGGAACGCTTAGGCGAAACCTGCAAAAAAATCCTTCTATTGTTCTATTATGAAAACCTGCCGATGAAGGACATTGTGAGTGCAACCGATTTTGAAAATGAACAGGTAGTTCGAAATAAGAAATATAAATGCCTTAAACAGTTGGAACAAATGCTTGACGCTAACCCAATATTGAAGCAAACACTGAAAAACTTATTGCATGGATAATTTTACACATAATGATGAAGAGCTGCTAGTACAATACCTTGATGGAGTATTGGACGAGCATACGAAAGCGGAGGTGGAGAAAAAGCTCAATTCGGATACAGAATTTCGCAATGCTTACGAAAGCCTTTTGCTGACGAAGGAGGCTGTAAAACAGTACGGACTGAAAGAAAAAGTAGCAGGTATTCATAAAGGTATGATGAAAGAAATGCAACAGGCTCCGATACGGCATATCAGTTCTGCAAGAAGGGCCGTTCGTTATACCATTTCAGTTGCGGCCGCACTCATAGTGCTTATCGGAAGTTTTATGCTGTACAATTTCTATTCCCTATCGGCTGAAAAGGTATTTAATTCAGGCTTTCAGTCTTACGATTTGTCCACTGCACGGGGGAATGAAGAAAAAGAGAGTGTTATTGCGAAAGCTTATCGGAGCAAAAGGTTCGACGATGTGGTTAAGTTATACGAGGCTGGGGCAGACAGCAGTAAGGAGGCAATGTTTTTAACGGGTATGTCAGCCCTTGAGCTGAAAGAAAACTCCAAAGCGATTTCTAATTTTAAGATGTTGATTGCTGCCAACCAGCAAAACAATGAGAAATTGTATAACGATGATGCCGAATATTACCTTTCACTAAGTTACATCCGCAACGGAGATTATGATTTTGCCCTCGGTTTATTACATAAGATAAAGGACGACAGTAATCATAGGTATAATAAGAAAGTGACTGCTAAATTGTTGCGGCAGATAAAAATGCTTAAGTGGCGTTAAGATTTAATAATGGTTAATGGCTGGCCCTGGTAAATAAATCTACCGGGGCTTTTTTTAGTGGTTACATTATGAACAGCGATGGTTACTAATTTCTGTAAATATTTTAACACTAAAAAAGTATCGCCATGAAAAACAAATTATTCAGAGCAGCCGTAATTCTGTTATCAATTACTGCTTTCCTGTATTCCTGCCAGAAAGAAGCTGCCAACAGTTCTGGTAATCAATCGGTAAACCCCGACAAGCCACACACAGCAACAATTTATTTTACCGACCACCAGACACCAGTTTTTGACAGTGTATTTATCGACATGCAGCGGCTGGAAGTAAAACTGGAGGATGACTCATTACCCAACAGTGGCTGGGTGAACATGAATATTGCCCCAAGGGTTATCAATATCCTTCGTTTCAGAAACGGGCTGGATACACTTTTTGCTTCCGGAACATTACCTAATGCAAGGCTGAAAAAAATTAAATTGGTATTGGGTACGCAGAACAGTGTCATGAAAAATGGTCAGTCTTTTCCATTGCGGGTGAAAAGCGAAGACAGGGAAGTAATTGCCAATCTTGATATCAGCAATTTTGAAATTTCAAACGGTACGGTAATGTTCTGGATTGATTTCGATGCTGGTAATTCAATACAGGTTGATAACAGTGGTTCAGGAAATAATAACGGTTACAGGCTCAAATCGCATATTAAGATTTTCAGTCGTAGCAGTTCAGGAAGAATTGAAGGAAGAGTGGTTCCACTTGCTGCCGATCCGATTATAAAAGCTGTTATTGGAACAGACACCGCTACGGCCATTCCGGATGACGATGATGGTGAATTTAAAATTGTAGGATTAACTGCCGGAACTTATAAGCTAATAATTGATGGTCAGAATGGTTACAACGATACGCTTATTCAAAATGTTATTGTGAGAAACAGGGAAGACACACACCTGCCGTTAATTACGCTCCACCAATAGCATTACAAGAGCCTGTGAGAAACCCCTTTTGCTTGTTGTGTCAGGCCCCGTCACTCCGGCGGGGCTTTTTTAATTTTAAAAGCTGGAAAAGAAGTGCAGAGACCACGATAACAAGTGCTATCCAAATCCAGTTAGAGCCATGCTGCACAGGTTCATACTCCCCGATAAATATTAAATGAGCCCAGTAGTTAGGAGATTTCATCGCAGGAGAAATTTCATCACTTTTCAGTAAATCAAGTTTTGCAAATTGTAATGCCTTATCTTTTGTATATCCTTTTCCCAGATAGTAATGCAGTTGTTTGGTGATGTAAGCTGTTGTTTTATCCTCTGCTTTCCAAAGTGAGGTTATGATGTTCGGGCAGCCGGCGTAAGTAAATGCCCTGGAAAGGCTCATCAATCCCTCTCCCCGGACTAATTGTCCTGTACCGGTTTCGCAGGCACTTAGAATAACTAATTCTGAAGAGTCAAGGCGCAGATTATATATTTCTTTTGCGTATAACTTGTAGTCACTGTTAACAGGACTGAATGCGATAAATGAAAGCCCTGGCTCTTTATTGTTTACAATTGCATGAGTTGCCAGATGAATTACGGGAAAGTGGTTAGCGGTTTCTAAGAAACCCTTTTTGGTTGCAGAAGTATCAATCAGTCTGGGGCCACTTAAATTGCTTATTTCATCAGCAGACTCCGGCAGTTTACTTAATGCAAGTTTGCCGGTTGTATCTCCAAAACCTTTAATGGCGAATGGGGCAAAACTTAATGTGCCGTTTCCTGTGTTGATGTTTTTATTCTGTTTGAACAGTGCAGTGGAATACAGATACTGGACTGAATATTTTTCAATAAGATAAGTGTCCTTATTGTCAGTAAGAGTTTCAAAAGGCAGATAATGCAATTCATCATCAGGTATTATAACAAGTCTGTCTTTCTTTCCCAGATTAGTGACAAGAGGCCTGATCAGTGCCTCATACAATTGCCTTGAGGCAAATAAACCACCATAACGCTGGCCATTTTGAAACTGGTGAAGGGCATACTTCAAGGAGTCAACTGCCAGGAGGAAAGAATCGGTAACAGGGTTTTTGAAATATGTAAACTGGTTCCGTGAGATTAAAAAACAAGTAAGGTCATTTTCTGAAAGGTGATAGGATAAAATAGCAGTTGTATTGTCAAGCTTCTTTTGCAGCGATTTGACGGATGGGACCTGTTCCGCAGGATGACTTTGCTGCCATTGCGGATCGGACTTTATTCTCTCATACAATTTGCCTAATTCAATTTCATTGTCTCTTATCTCTCCATAGATCTCTTTAAGGCGGTTGCTGTCTGTAATACTGGCTGATTGAATAGAAAGCCTTGTGGTTTTCGATTTGATTGCGGCAACCTGCTTCAGCAGATTTGTGTTTTCCCCGTTCAGGGTTGTCTGCTCATTCTCAGATATGGAAAGGGCCAGGATGGATGCTTTATTTTGCTGATCAAAGCGAAATGCTTCTTCGAGATATTGCTTTTTTCCTGTCAGAGAGTACAGCCTGATACACAAATCGATTGGTTTACTGTGGGCTGAATATTTAATGGTATTCAAAAACAGTCTGGCTTCATCTGAATCATAGGTTCTTTCAACAAAAGCGGCAAGGTCAAAGGCCGAACGGTATGTTTCCAATGCTGTAGCAAGCTCCTTTTCTTTTTTTGTGGCATCATACAGTTTTTCAAATGCTTTGGCCTTGGCAGTAAATGTATGGAAAAGGTTAATATATGAAAATACGGAACCAAACTCCATGGGGTTATTGTAAATATCTGTTTCGTTATAATTTCCCGTGAACTGGATGATGGCTTTTTGATAATGTGTTATTGCTTCGTGAAGTTTTGACTCCAGCATATCAAGTTCACCAAGATGTAACATGGAAAGACCTGCCTGCACATTCTTTCTTTCTTTGTTCCACCGCTGGTTTTCGGTTACGGCCTTCAGGTAGTAATACCTGGCAGAATCTGGTTCATTGATACTTTCGTAAGCCTGACCGATATCATTGAACAGCCGGATAATGGTGTTATTACTATAAGTCACCTGCCTGAAGTATGTAAGTGCTTTTTTCCCAGCCCCCAGAACAAGGTTGATTTTGCCAACATTGTGAAGGATATCATTTTTGTTTATGTCTTGTTGCAATAACTCCTGGTAAATTGAATTCGCAGCATCGTACTCTTCAAGCCGGGTAAGGGTGGCGGCGAGATTAATTTTATAATTTATCAGCAGTGCTTCGTCAGTTCCGTCATCAGGTTTCAATAATGCTATGGCTTTTTCGAAATAGTTTCTGGCCTGGCGATAATTGCCTGTTTCAAAGTTCATTGCTCCCAGGGTGTTATACAACCTGTTAGTGCCTTCAAGAATGGTATTGTAGCCGGAAGCGATTTTTTCGGCTTCTTTATAATTAAATAATGCGGAATCAAATTGATTATTTCTGTATTGAATTCCGCCAAGAAAAACATATGCCTTGAAGAATAAGGAATCTTGCAAGGATTTTATATGCGTCCGGTAGGAAATGGCTTTTGTATAATAATAAGCTGCAGCAACAGTACTGTCAAAGTAGTGATGCAACACACCGATTTTGAAGCAAACATGGAATGCAAGTGAATCTTTCTTGTTTTTTTCAATAGCTGGTAAAATAGCCAGAAAGGAATTCCTGGCCTTTGCATTTAGTGTGTCAATTCTTTCTTCCGGGTAATTATCAAGTGTTGAGAGATGTTCAGCCTGCCGGTACAAGTTGTCTGCAGCCTCATACTCTTTGAGAAACGAGGCAGGTTTCTCCTGTGAAAAGGTGATGACAAGAATTAAAACCAATAAAAGTGAAAATGCAATTCTGTTCATGATAAGCGGGTGCTTATCAAAATTAGCAGAAATTGATTACTGGTTTACAATAATCACACAGGGTGGTCTTGGCTTGGCTACTCTTTCTGTAACGCCCCCTCTGAGAAAAACCCCTTGCGAAGTACGGTCGTTCAGTATATCCCATACATATTGGGGCACATCATTGATTGTATTATACCAGTAGAGCAGTACTTTCAGTTTGTTTAATGATTTGCCGCTGCCGTCATTTATTCTGTATTTTATCTCAAAGGTCTGCTGAGCATCATTTCTTGGTGGGAAACCAAATACGCCGTTTCGGATGGTTTCTTTCAGGTTGATTTTCCCATTATCCGTCTTTACTGAACAGCCTCCAACATTCGCCAGGTTTCCTTCGTCAAAAATGGAACCACTCAACGGCAAAATCCTGTTTTCATTGGCATTGTAAATTGGCAAGGCAATCGAATCGCCGGCTGACAAATAATAAAAATGGTCTTTGAAGGTGATGCCGGACAAAACCACTTTAGTTTCTGTAATGGTTCCGTCAGTGGCTGTATGGGTTATCTTATATCTTAAACCGGTTTCGCTGTCGCTTAAGTCGATTGCCCCGGTGTTCTCATCAATTTCTATTCCTTCGGGAAAGCCCTCATATTTTCCAGGCCTTTGGGTAGTTGGGTAAACAATGTTGCCCGAGCCGTCAGGCTTCATGTAAAGTATGGAATCGCCATAGCTTAATTTGTAGGGGCCACTGGGGTCATCAGTATTATCACTGGCCTTTTGACAAGAGGTTGCCAAAAGAATTACAGTAGCAAATAGCAGGTTAGACCGCTGAAATTTCATTTGAGCCTTTTTTATTTGTTTACAAGAAATAATGTAATGTAACCACAAGGTACAAACTTTTTTCAATATTTAAAGTTGGAACATTAATCATGCCAGAATACTCAAATACGGAGTTTTGCCAGAATATATAATTCCGGCAACTTTGTTTTCGTAAATGCTTGCACCACAATGAAAAAAATTGGCCTCATCAGGGAAGGGAAAATACCAGCCGATAACCGGGTCGCACTCACGCCAGCCCAATGCAAATGGATACATAAGACTTATCCCGATATAGAAGTGGTGGCTGAAGCTTCGCCAGGCCGGTGCTTCAGCGACCGTGAATACGAAATGGCGGGTGTGGAGATAAGGACAGATATTAATGATTGTGATTTTCTGCTTGGGATTAAAGAAGTGCCCACAGGTAACCTGCTGCCCGGCAAAACCTACTGTTTTTTTTCACACACAAAAAAGAAACAGCCGCAAAACCAGCCTTTGCTGAAAGCTGTTCTGGACAAAAAAATCAAGCTGATCGATTATGAATGCCTGGAACATGAAGACGGGCAGCGCATTATTGGTTTTGGTTTTTTTGCAGGTGTTGTCGGTGCACATAATGGTATAATGGCCTATGGCGAAAGGACAGGTCTCTACAAATTAGACAGGGTTTATACGCAACGCAGTTTCAGGGAACTGATACATGCTTATTTTGGCTTGCGCCTTCCCAATGTGAAAGTGGCAGTAACAGGTTCGGGAAGGGTGGCACATGGAATTTTAGAAATAATGAACCTGATGGGCATTCTTGAGGTGGAGCCGGATGATTACCTGAAACGAAGGTTTTCTTACCCTGTTTATACACAACTGAAAGGGGCAGACCTTTATGAACATAAACAAACTGGAAAATACAACCGGGAAGAGTTTCACATTCACCCCGAAGACTACAAATGCAGGTTTTTGCCGTATGCCTCTCAAACGGATATTCTCATGAACGGTGTGTACTGGGATAAAAATGTTCCCCGTCTGTTTGAAAAAGAAGATATTCAGCAAGATGACTTTATTATTCAGACCATTTCGGATATAACAGATGACACAAATGGCTCGGTACCCATTAACCTGGGAGACCAAACTATTGAAAACCCTGTGTATGGAGTGGACAGAAAAAGCTTCGGGAAGACTGCTCCGTTTCTTAAATCATCGGTTGATGTATTGGCTGTAGGCAACCTGCCCAATGAATTGCCACGGGATGCCAGCCGGTACTTTGGCGAGCAACTCATAAAATTTGTACTGGAAGATTTATTAGGTAATGGTTCGGATATTTTGGACAGGGCCACCATTGCAGAAAATGGAAAGCTAACCGAACATTTTCAATATTTGAAAGAGTATGCAGAAGAGAAATAATAGCTACAGTTTCAGGTAAAACCCTTTCAGCAGTTCGGTAAACTTATCAGTATAACTATTGTCTTCTTTGCAAATACTGATTTCATCAGAGACTGTTTTTTCTGGTATTAGACCACCACAAATCATCATTCTGAAATAACCATGGTTTACCGATTGACAGACAAGCGTTGTGTGGCTGATAAAAAGCCCTGCATCTGCAATCATCTTTTCAGTTTCTTCTTTTCGTTTATATGGTAATAGCAAGCAAAACTTTCCGTAGGGACTGAGGTTGTTCTTAATAATCTGCAGTAAATCTTTAAGCAGCAACCCATCGTTGTGATGAGCAATATTTTTATCTGGGTTATCGCTTTTCAGTTCTTTCTCATAAAAAGGAGGATTGCTGATAATAACATCATAGTTTTTGGTAAAAGAACAATCAAGTATATCGGCGCATTGAATGTGTATCCTGTTGGCGAATGGAGAATGTGTTATGTTTTGTTTTGCCTGTGCTGCTGCTGTTTTATCAATTTCAATAGCATCAATTACTGCATCGCATTCTTGCGCCAGCATTAAAGAAAGAAGCCCGGTTCCTGTGCCAATGTCAAGCACATTTTTTACGTCATGCTTCATACTTCGTGCCTGTTCTGCACACCAGGCACCGAAGAGACATCCATCTGTGGTTACCTTCATGGCACATTTATCCTGGTGGATAACAAACTGCTTGAA
>CALLZY010000058.1 GCA_937858715.1 uncultured Chitinophagaceae bacterium
GAAAAATTCTTCACAAAGTTTTTATCGCAGCCATCAGACAGGCGGGCAAAACCGCTGTTGGCCATTGGCTGACCGCAGCAGGTTTGATTGAGGGGAAACCCGACAACACATCCCAGTTTTTTCAACAATTCTAATGTAGCGATGCCAACACCAGGATAAAACTGGTCAATATAACAGGGGATAAAAAGACCAACTTTCATGTAACACTATTTAAGAAAGGCTTTTCGCAATTCTTCGGTTTGTTCATCAGAGATAGGCACAAAACTTCCTATTGCAGACGACATTACTAAGGACCTGGCGCTGAACTCAGCCACTTCCAGGTAATCGAAAGTCTGAAGCAATCCTTTCCCGGCAATCAGCACACAATCATTCTTTATAAGCAAAGCAGGCTTTTCAGGAGAAATCCTTTTCGTAATCTCATCAATGTTTTTATACTGCACACCAAATTCCAACTGATGAATATCCTTCAGAAATATCCAGCTTTCGGGAATGGTACGGACATTAATATTCACACCGGTGGAAGCAAACGACATCAGGTAAGGGGACTGGGTGAGGATGATAGTGTTTATCTCCGGGTGTTTCTTATAAATCTCCTGGTGCAGGTAAACTGAACGGCTGGGAACCTTTCCCGGTTCTTTATGTCCGTCTTTTATCTGCACAATATCTTTAACCTGAAGATCCCACCTGGAGATGCCATAAGGTGTAATCAAAAAATCATCGCCTTTCCACCTGGCAGATACAGTACCATAAGAACTTATCATCAGGCCATGCTGGCAGGCCCGTTTAACAATGGTGTAAATTTCATCCCTGATTTTTCTTTCATCGCTGGAATACACTACATTTTCCTGCTCGGGCATATCTGCCGGGATCATAGCATTAACCTCATCAATCAGTTCATCGCTCAGTTCATTGAGGTGGCCTATCTGGCTGCCGTAAATTCCTGTTCTTGCACAAAACTCAAGGGTTTCAAACCGCTGAAAACAATCAGACAAATCTGAACCGCCTACTACTGTTCCGTGGTTTTCCATAATCACTGAAGAATAACCTTTGTTGAACTCATCAGCAATTTCTTTACCTAATGCTTCGCTGCCGGGCAGTTCATATTCTGCATAACCAATTTGGCCACAAACCTGTCTTGCCTGGGATACAATACTTGCTTTTGGAATCTGCCTGACAATGCTGTAAGACACAAGTGCCGGCGGATGTGCATGTATAATTGCTTTTATATCCTTTCTTGCCTGGTAAATAGCCTTATGAAAAGGAAACTCGGAAGATGGTTTATGGATACCAACAAAAGAACCATCGGGTTTTACACAGATAATATCTTTCTCTGTCAGCGACCCCTTATCAATACCAGATGGTGTTATCCAGATATTATCATCATCATCAATGATGGAGATATTCCCTCCGCTTGTAGTGGTTAATCCCCTGCTGTAAATTCTTGCAATAGCAATAGTAATTTGTTTTGCCGGATGTTGCAGCAAAACGTCTAAACTCTCATTCATGTAATTCTTTTTATGTCAACAATAGAAGATGGAAAGGCTTTACCGTTCCAATGTCTGTGCATCACCATGGCCGCACCTAACGAAGAAGCCTGTGCTACTGTTGCTGCAAACACTTCCATTTCAGGAAAAGCATCTGCCAGTAATTGCATATAGATTGGATTTTTACTGAAGCCCCCATCAACAAAAATACGTTTCACCGCCGCACCTTTTAATACAATACTGGTACTCCTTACCTGCTGCTCCATGATGTCAGCAATTAACTGATGGTACGCCTCATCATAATTCTTATATGCAGAAAGATCTCTTTTGGAAAATCCTGATTCGCCAATCATTACTGTACTGCCTGTTGTGTGCATCGACTTGTATGCAGGCCTGAATCTCTTCAGCAATACCTCATCAGCCTTTACCTTTTTGTAATAATCTGTATCGGTAAGAAAATGAGAGGCAAGCCTCTTTACCTGCTGTTCATGTTCATTACCGGCAAATAGCCGGGATGCTTTTACAGGATTGCCTTTAAAAGAAAGGTAACATAAACAATCATTATGCAACTCGTAATCTGTAAGAATACTGTGATTAAAAGGATTGAGTGTTATGCACCATGTGCCAGTGGATAGCAACACAAAAGGCTCCTGGAAAGTGGTTAAATAAGGAACTAATGCCGCTGAACTGTCATGCAGGCCAATTCCAACCGGTATTGAGTTTTCTGTAAGTCCTGCAACTTCTGAAACTTCCTTTATGGCCGGCAGTTTATCAGCTATCTGTTCTTTCTGCACCCACTCATGATAATTCTTTTTCTGAAAATGCCAAAGGCTGGTGTGGCATCCAATGCTGGTAATATCAGTATTGGGTTTACCCGTTAAAACAAAACTCAAATATTGAGGAAGGTGCAGGGCATACTTCACTTTTGAAAAAAATTCTGGCTTTTCATGCTTAAGCCGGTAAAGCTGCATACCAGAATTCAGGTTTCCCAAAACCGGTGATGCAGTTTGCTTGGCAACCTGGCTTTCGCCACCATACGTTTCGTAAAACTGTTTCTGAAGTTTGAGAGAGTAAGGTTTAAGGTAATTGTACAATGGCAGCAAAACTTTTCCCTCTTCATCAAGATAAACAAAACTGGCCCCGTAACCAGAAAAGTTTACTGCCATAACCTGGAAATGATTTTCCGTAAGTATTGCCTGGAAGGAATTTTTCAACCAGTTGGTCAGAGCAGAAACATCTTCGCAGGGAAATCCATCCTCATCTTTGGTTTCCGGCAGCGACCAGCTTTCCTCATGCACTACTTTATAATCCTCATTAAAGAGCAATAACTTTTTATTAGTCTTGCCCACATCAAAGATTGCTATGACGGGAATTTTATCCATCAGAGTCCTGTTGCAATAGTACTCGTACCTCTTTCTTTTGTCAGTTGCTCCCTCACCTTTTCTTCCCTGAAGAATTGTAACGGGTTAATAGCACCGCCGCTTCTTAATCTTGCCTCAGCTACCAGGCTTCTCACATCCGTATGGAAAGTATGCTTCAATATCTCCTGTGCAGCCACCACATCGTTGGCATCCTGCGCAGCGTTAAGTTTTGTCCTGTCAACCAGCAAAGCATGTGCATAGGCCATCATAATGGCTTCAACTGACTGCAGCAAATCTTCAAGCGGGTCTTTCACATTATGCGAAGCATCAATCATCCATCCCAGGTCTTTGGCATGGTCCATGCCTCGGGCATCCATTCCTTCCACCAGTTCGCTGAAGATTAAGAATAACTGGTAAGGTTTGATGCTGCCCACAGTTAAATCGTCATCACCATATTTACTGTCGTTAAAATGGAATCCCGCCAGCTTGCCTTCCATCAGCAGCAATGAAACAATCTGTTCAATATTTGCGTTGGGCAGATGGTGACCAAGGTCAACTAATGTAAAGGCTTTGGGGCCTAATTTATTTGCATACAATAAAGATTGCCCCCAATCGCCAACAGTCATCGAATAGAAATTAGGCTCAAAAGCTTTGTATTCTACAAACATTTTCCAGCTATCAGGCAACGCTGCATAAATCTCCTGAAGGCTTTCCAATGTGTTCTGGAATGCCTTGCGGAAATTCAGCTGGCCAGGAAAGCAACTGCCATCCGCCAGCCAAACGGTTAATGATTCAGAACCCAGTTCCACACCATGTTTAATCACATCAATGTTATGTTCAATGGCCTGTTTACGAATTGCTTTATTTACATTTTGTAATGAACCGAACTTGTATGTAAGCGGCTGACCCGGCTGATCCTGGAAAGTGTTGGAGTTCACAGCATCAAATTTCAGCCCCAGTTCCGCAGCTAATTTTTTAATAGCCGTATAATCTTTTGGAATATCCCATGGGATATGCAGTGAGATGGCCCCGCTTGAACGGTTGAGTGCATGAAGCAATCCCACATCTTCCATTTTCTGCTCCAGGCTCCCCGGCTCACCAGGACCTGGGAAACGGCCAAAACGGGTTCCGCCGGTGCCCAATGCCCATGAGGGAATAGCTACCTGAAAATCTATTAATTTTTGAATAATGGCATCCGTGTTTTCAATCTCAGTTTTTGCAAAAGCAAAACGCTGCTGATGCTGCTGTAAGTATTTATCGTTATGCGATGCGATCTGTTGTTTGTCTGGTCTCATAAAACTCAATTATTATCCTAAGTTAACTAATCATTCATCTTGCTGGCCTGAGATACTACCTGTAAAAGCCCATTGATACCCCGCCATCCACATTCAGTGCATTGCCGGTTGACTTGCTGAGCAATCCGCCTACAAAAGCAAAACAGGCATTGGCAATATCATCCGGAAGGATGATTTCATTAAGCAATGTTCTTTTTGCATAATAAGCAGGCAATTCATCAACAGTAATTCCATACGCTTTGGCCCGGCCATCGGCCCAGCCACCAGCCCAGATGTTAGAGTCAGCGATAACGGCATCAGGGTTTACTGTATTCACCCGTATTTTGTCGGCACCCAACTCGGCAGCCATTAAACGGGTAAGATGTGCCTGTGCAGCTTTTGCACTGCCATAGCCTGGGTTATTAGGTCCGGCCACAACGGCATTTTTAGAAACGATGTTAACAATATCTCCTCCTATGCCCTGCTTGCGCATCACTTCAATACACTTCTTCGATACCAGGAACTGGCCTTTCACCAGAATATCATACAGCTTGTCCCACTCTTCAATTGAATGGTCGGCTATCGATTTTGAAATACTGATGCCGGCATTATTGATTACAATATCCACACCACCAAAAGCAAGTGCCGCAGCATCAACAGCGTTGTCAATACTTGCTGCATCGGTAACATTCAGCAATGTACTGCTCACCACATCTTTTCCGAATTGCTTTGCAAATTCTTCTTTCGCTCCTTCAAGTCTTTCGGTATTAATATCATTCAGCACCACACAGGCGCCTTCTTCCGCAAACTTTTTGGCAATAGCTTTTCCAATGCCACCTGCACTGCCGGTAACTAATGCCACCCGGCCACTAAGTGGTTTTGGCTTAGGCATACGCTGCAATTTGGCTTCTTCCAGCAGCCAGTATTCAATATCAAAAGCTTCCTGACGTGGCAATGAAGTGTATTCTGACACGGCTTCTGCCCCACGCATTACATTGATGGCGTTGATATAAAACTCGCCTGCCACCCTTGCTGTTTGCTTGTCTTTGGCAAATGTGAACATACCAACCCCGGGATAAAGGATTACCACAGGATTTGCATCCCGCATTACCGGGCTGTTCGGATGCTTGCAGGTTGCATAATACTCCGCATACATTTTACGGTACGCTTCAAACTGTGGTTGCAGTTTTAGCTTAACCTCCTTCACATTGGTGATATCATCCGCAGGTGTAAGGCTTAAAACAAGCGGAGAAATTTTAGTGCGCAGAAAATGATCCGGACAACTGGTACCTAACGGTGCCAGCCTGTCAAGGTCATTAGAATTAATAAACTGCAGCACCCTGTCATCATCAGTAAAGTGACCAATCATTTTCACATTCGATGAACAGAAGCCCCTTAGTACCGGAGCCAACTGTGCCGCTTTCTGTAACCTCTCTTCTTTAGGTAATGACTGAATTCTCTGACCGCCGAAGATTTCTCTTTTCTTGCCATAATTATCTTCAAGATACTGGGCACAGCGTTCAATCACTTCAAGGGTATTCATATAGCTTTCATATGCCGTATCGCCCCAGGTAAATAATCCATGTGAGCCGAGCATAATACCACGAATGCCGGGGTTCTCATCAAGACATTGCTTCAGTTGCAAGCCAAGGTCAAAACCGGGGCGCTGCCAGTTAACCCATCCGATAGTTCCGTTGAAGAGTTCCTGTGTGATTTTCTTGCCATCTTTTGCTGCCGCAATGGCAATGGCTGCATCAGGATGCAAATGGTCAATATGCTTAAACGGCAGAAAACCATGCAGCGGAGTATCAATAGACGGAGCCTTGGAAGCCAGGTCATAAATACAATGATTGAACAACTCCACCATCTCATCTTCAAACTGCAGCCCCCTGTACACATTTTTCAGGCTGCGCAGCCTGTCAACATACAAGGCAGCAAGTCCGCTGCGTTTCATCGAGCCCAAATCTCCACCACTTCCTTTAATCCACATAACTTCTGTTTCATTACCTGTAAGCGGATCTTTCGCAATCGCTTTGCAGGATGTGTTACCACCCCCGTAGTTTGTTAACCGGAGGTCGGCACCCAGTAAGTTGGAACGATATACCAGCAGGGCTACTTCGTCACCGGCCATGGATGCGGCCTTTTCTTCGTCCCACAAATAACTTACATGTTTAAAATTGATTGTTGCCACTGACATATGTTATAGTTTTTTCGTTTTTCGATTTTTCATGAAGGCTGTTGCCACGGCCCACCAGCAAGACTGACAGGATAATGGTGGCAATACCGATTGCAATCACCGTCTTTGTTTTTTTGCTTACACCTTTCCATTCTTTAAGTACAAGTCCCCAGATATTGGCGACAAGAATGATGAATGCCATGTGCAAAATCCATGAACTGGGGCCATTTCCTAATTTGCTCTCACCCATACCATAGAAGAAGAACTGCAAAAACCAGGTAGTACCGGCAATAGCCGAAAAAAGATAGTTCTTGAATAACGGGGTTTCTTTATTTGTGTAGTCGCCAAATGATTTATTGCGGGCATTCAATACCATACACCAGATAAAGTTTGTTGTTAACCCACCCCACAAAAGCACCACATAAATAACATTGTTCCTGTACAGAAATTCGCCTTCGCCGGGATTGGCAGCTTTCCATGCATCATTTGCCACAAGGGCCATTGACTGACCAGCCTCCAGTCCGAAGTTAAAACAGGCACTAAGCACACCGGAAACAATGGATACAAACATCCCAAGGGCAAATTTATATTCTGTTTTAACGGTGGTTCCATGCGGATCTGTAGCAGCGGCAGAAAGTTGCTTCTCTTTCATCATGCCGGCCTTACCGGAAATCACAATACCTATAATACAAAGAAATAAACCGGCAAGAATGGTAAGCCCCCATTTTGAACTTACCATTTCACCAAAAGTATCTTTACCCGCCACCGGGAAGAAATCGTAATAAATAGAAGGGATTAACGCTCCAAACACCATACACAGCCCGAGGATGATACTGCTGCCCAGCGACACTCCCAGGTATCGTACACCCAGACCATAAGTAAGGCCACCGATACCCCACAGCACTCCAAAAAGAAATGTCAGGCCCAATGTTGAACCAGCAGCACCACTGATAATATCACCAAAACCAGGAATGGTAATCCACGCTGCCAGCGGCGGAACAATAAGCCAGGAAAAAAGACCACCAACAATCCAGAAACTTTCCCAGTTCCAGCCTTTTACCCGCTTATAAGGAATATAGAAGCTACCTGAAGCAAAACCACCTAAGAAGTGAAAAATAACGCCAAGAATTACATTCATAAATAAAATTTCTGTTTGTCAAGCAATCTGAGAGTGTCAGGTAAAACTATGAATAACAGGAGGTATTCCGTCATGCCCCGTCATGCCTTTTTCAGCCAATAATAAAAGAAAATATATCCGAAAATATCCTTACTTTGAAACCCGGATTGCTTAAACGGGGTACACAAACCAACTGGCACTTATTGCCGGGCTGGTGGTATGCCAAAAAGGCTGACAGATGAAAAAAAACTCTCTTTTTCAGTACATTAATATTGACTACTTATCTGCCACACCAAAGTACATGCAACTGGCAAACTCAGTGATAAAAGCTATCAGTGATGAAAAGATTTTACAGGATGATTTGCTCCCTTCTATAAATGAACTGAGCTTTGAGTTTGAGATTTCCAGGGATACCGCCGAAAAAGGATATAAATACCTCAAACAAATTGGCGTTCTGGGGTCCGTTCCGGGAAAAGGCTACTATGTAAAATCAACGGAGGTTGAAAAGCCCTTCAAAATATTCCTGCTGTTCAACAAGCTGGGGGCTCACAAAAAAATCATTTATGATTCATTTGTTAATACGCTTGGAGGTATTGCCCTCATAGACTTCTATGTATATAACAATGATTATTCTCTCTTCAAAAAACTAATCCAGGGACATAAAAAAGAATATACACACTACGTAATTATGCCCCATTTTCTGGATGGAGGCGAAGAGGCTTACGAAATCATCAACCAGCTACCATCAGAAAAGCTGCTGATGCTGGACAAAATTATTCCCGGTATAAAAGGGAATTACGCTGCCGTATATGAAAATTTTGAAAAGGATATTTACGAAGCGATGGAACAGCTCAGAGAAGGATTGAGCAAGTACCATACAATCAAAATAATTTTCCCGAGAGACACTTATCATCCTGAAGAAATCCTGAAAGGCTTCGCAAAGTTCTGCAAGCAGTACACCTTCAATTACAAAATTGTACACGACATATCTAACGAACCCATAAAAGAAGGCGAAGTTTTCATCAACCTGATGGAAGAAGACCTTGTTTCCTTAATAGAAAAGATACTGGTTACAAAAATGAAAGTGGGTAAACATGTGGGTGTGATCTCCTACAACGAAACGCCCCTGAAGAAAATAATCCTCAACGGCATTACAACCATTTCCACTGACTTTGACTTTATGGGTAAAAAAGCCGCAGAGCTGATTCTAACCCACACCAGCGAACAGGTGGAGATCCCCTTTTATGTCACCCAAAGGTGTTCTCTCTGATTTACCCGAATGACTGAATATTTTCTTTAATTGAAATTGTTCCCGCTGTCATTAGCCCTGCTTGTAATGCACCTCACTTAAACTCCGCAATTTTTCAGCCGCCCATTCTGCTGTAATATCCCGTTGCGGATTAGCCAGCATTTCATATCCTACCATAAATTTTTTGACAGTTGCCGACCGTAGCAGTGGCGGATAAAAGTGCATGTGCAGGTGCCATTCGGGATGATCGCCATCATTTACAGGAGCCTGGTGAATACCTGCTGAATAAGGAAAAGAAATAGTAAACAGGTTATCATACTTCGCCGTAAGCTTTTTCATGATTGATGCAAAAGCATTGCGTTCATCACCGGTAAGCTGAGTTATATTCTGAACATGCCGTTTGCTCACAATCATCGTTTCATAAGGCCATACTGCCCAAAAAGGAACCAGTGCTACAAAATGTTCGTTCTCCAGTACTATCCGCTCTTGCTGCTGCAATTCCAGCTCTATGTATGCTGACAAAAGACTTTTGTTGTTCTCTTCAAAATACTTTTTCTGCTGGATGGTTTCTTTCTGCACTTCCAGCGGAACTGAGTTTTGAGCCCATATCTGCCCGTGCGGATGCGGATTGGAACAGCCCATCACATCGCCTTTGTTTTCAAAAATTTGTATATGTTTAATGGACGGATCTGATGCAATTGTTTCAAATTCTTCACACCAAAGGTCTATTACCTTCCTGATGCCTTCTGCGGGGAGCAAAGGCAATGTAAGACTGTGATCCGCTGAAAAACTAATGACACGGCAAATACCTTTTGCACTTTCCGCCTTTAGCAAACCGCCGATATTCACAGAGCCATCGGGTGTGTCTTTTAGTAATGAAGAAAAATCATTCGTAAAAACAAAAGAATCTGTGTAGGGAGGGTTAATGCTACCGTCAGCCCTTTTATTGCCGGGGCACAAATAACAATTGTGATCATAAACAGGCCTGTCATCAGCTGGCAATGTTTCCACTTTTCCCTGCCACGGCCTTTTAGTACGATGCGGCGAGACTAATATCCAGTCTCCGGTGAGCAAATTGTACCTGGTATGTGAATGTTCTTTTAAGTCAAACATAGTCATCTTTTTAAATTTTTAAAGCGGTCAGAAAACAGCTTCAATTAATCAAAATTATAGAAACGATGATTTCTGGTATCCTGAACTGTGATACTTGTTGCAGGTGTACTCAGTTACCTGAATTGAAAACCATTTCCTGTCCTGAAAAATTAACCGGGATAATTAACCGCCATTTTGCCCTTTCTGAGCCGGAGCCTGATAGTTTTATCGCCTGGCAAAATTTCAAGCCGCCGTACAGGCAGAAGCTCTTTCTCACTCCATTTTTCTCCTGATTTTTTCCATAACATCAGCGTAACATATATTTTGCTTTCAGCCTTGATTATATCGCTGCTGTTAAGCACAGTACTTCTCTTGCTCTCCGGATGAATTCCCGTTGTCTTCATTGCTTTAACATCGGTCCAGCCAGAATAGTTTACCATCGCAAGCTGATAGATGCCGTTATCAACAATCACAACATCATGCCCCTTAACTTTCCTTGGTGTAACCTTAATTGCTGTATTAAACTCAGGTAAAGCATAGTGTCCCAGTTTTATCTCAGTGGCAGTGTCTGAAGAAATTTTGTCAACACGGAGAATTCCATCTGCTAATGGGATATCTGCCAGGCTAAATTTAATATTGGGGTTTGTTTCCAGCACTGCATCCCGGTAATAAATACCGCTTTCAAATTTTTTGAAGTCGTATAAACGCAAAGGCTCCCATTCGCTTTTCTTATTTCTGACAATATAGTTCATGGCTACCGCCCCGCTTACACTATCAGCCTGCCAGGGAAAAGCACTGTTGTAAGAGAGCCGATTATAGTTTTCACTGGCCCTGAACGGTTCGTTGGCCCCAATCGCCTTTACTTTACACCATGCCCTTATCTCGCTGGCACCTATGTTTGGATAATCAGTAATAAGTATATGTGAACTGTCCTGGTATTTGTTATATACATTTCCTCTTTTCAGTTCATTCTCCCATGCACCTTCATTTTCTGTTGCTGTCCAGAAAGGATTGTCCTCAGGTATCATCAGTCCCAGGAAAGCTTTTCCCATCCAAAACGCACTACCACGGCAGCTATACGGCTGCACTGCAGGCTCAAATGCCCCATAAAAACCCAATGTGGGCACATCATCTTTTAAAAATTCGGGATGCTGCAAAAACTGTAATAACACTCCCGATGAAATACGGCGCATCCAGCCATAATTAATGTTTGCATCTTTTTCCAAACCCATCAACAGGAACGGAATAACTGAACCAAAGCGGTAAGGCATACTGCGGCCCCACATGACCATTTTGCCATCACGGCTAAACAGGTAAGGATAATTATTTTTAACCTCCTTAAAATTATTCATGAATTTTTCTGCATACACAGGGTAATATTTCTTGCCAAAAAATTCGCTCCATACCGGCCCGTACATCTGAAATGCCCACATACTGTAATAATCATAAGCAGGTGCATCGTTATACCAGCCATTGCCACGGTAATGCGCCAATGATTTATCCAAATATTCCAGCAACAGTTTTTCATTTACTGTATAGCCTTTGCTCTTAAAAAAACTAAGCACAAAAATGTTAAAGAACTTCCAGTTGCTGCCCACAGTTTTACCATCTCCGTAACTCAGCATAGTTGCAGCCAGCAGATCTTTTTTATCCTGTGGCAACGGGTCGAACAAGATTTCAGGAATGTAAAACATTGAAACAGACAATGCACCGAACTCCACTAACACCTGGCTGGGTCCACCACCTTTCGCCTGCGGTTTAATAAAAGAGGGATGAGTACTGTCAATTAAATTGAGGATGTTGCGGCGATAATAGTCAGCTACTTTAATCCCATTTATTTCCAATGACGGATTCTCTTTTAGCAACGGTGCTGCCATGAAAAGTGTACGGCACAATCCTTCCAGCTTCTCAGTAGGAATTTGTGATGCAGTTCTGGGATAACTCTTTCCCGGTTGTTTTGGAAATTGCATCGGGTCATCCGGTGAATGAATGTAACTGAATGCCCCTTCAAGCAAATACAAAGCAGCCTCTTTCCAGTGCTTGCGGGTCATGCCGGTATGAGGGCTTACTGTATAATCAGGTTTATTAATTGTAAAAACCGTTTTACCATTTACCTGCTGTGAGTATTCCGGCGCATGCACATTTTTTTGCTGGGCTCCTGCCCCGAAACATAGCATAACAAAAAAACAAATTGTTGCTATATATTTCATAAGTCTATTTTCTTTTTTTAAATCTTATCACAGTTAATGAAGAGGCCGGAAGCTCATATTGCATACCATTTTTGACAGCCACCTGTGAAGATGCAGGCATTACCATCTGTGGTTGCTGAAATGTATTCTTCATGCCCGGTTCGCCTTTTAAAACGTACACATCTGCTTTTGCAGCCAGTTTGCCAAATGCACTGAGCTTTAAAGACGAAACAGCACTTGTGGCACCTGCGTTTACTAATTTGATAATCACATCGCCGGTTTTGCTGTCTGTAACGCAGGAGGCTGCTAATGTCGAATCTTTTAATCCTGCTGCATCGCCGTTAAACGAAACGATATTGTGATAATACCTGTCGCCGCTGTTAAGCGAGAATAGCTGCTGTACATAATAGTTCACCGTTGGTACCACTGCTGCATTAGTGAAATAAATTAAATTCGGATTCCAGGATGTATGGTGCTGGTTGGCCAGCAACGGGGCATACGATGCCAGTTCTACGATATCTCCGTTGCGCTCCAGCGATGTCATGTAAGCCGCTTCACATAATGCGTTAAACAAACTGTTCCCTTTTGATGCATATTCTCCAATATATACTTTCGATTTTTTTCTGTTATACGCATCATACCTGAAATGATTATTCAAAAACCATTTTGGTTCCATGTAATAATGTTCATCCACCACAGAAATATTCAGTTCACCTGCCAGTTTCCAGCCCAGTTCAAAATCCTCGCCATTAGGTGCTGGCCCAACCGTTCCAATAATTGTTATGTCAGGGTACCTTGCCTTAACAACATTGTATATTGCCGAAAAACGTTCATTAAACTGTGGCGTTATCTTATCTTCATTCCCTATACCTATATATTGTAAGTTAAAAGGTTCCGGATGACCCGCTGCTGCCCTTTTGGCTCCCCAGACAGATGTAACCGGCCCATTGGCATACTCAATTAAATCCAGTATCTCCTGAATGTAGTCGATCATCTCATCCATTGGCAATCCTTTTTGCCCTGTTCCTCCAATACGCCATGTACCTCCGCTATTCTGACAACTTACTGCAGCAGGTACTACAGGCAAAGGTTTTGCCCCAATGTCTTCACAAAACTGGAAGTATTCGAAATAGCCCAGCCCTGCTGACTGATGATAGTTCCAGATATTCTTCTGTTCTGTACGCTGTTCCACCGGCCCGATAGTATTTTTCCATCGGTACATATTGCCCAGCCCGTCGCCATGAACCAGGCAACCACCGGGAAATCGCATAAATTTTGGCTTTAAGCCGGCCACAACCTGGGCTAAGTCTTCCCTCAAACCATTCATCCTGCCTTTAAACGTTTTTTGAGGAAAGAGGGAAATCATATCCATCGCCAGTTTTCCTTTCGCAGTCGCAATAACAGAAAGAGAAGCAGTATCATAACTTTTTTCAGCCATCAGTACTGCATCATACTTCTTCCACTCGCCGGCAGCAATATTCAGCTTCGCTTCGGCAAGCAGTTCACCCTTTTTATTCTTTAGTTGAATGGATAAAGGCACTGCCTGCTTCGACAACAATCTGGCAAACAATGAAAAATTATATCTCTCTCCTTCTCTTATCACCATACCATCAAATCCGGTGTTCACCAGGCCGATTCCTTTCTGACCTTCTTCTTCGATTTGCAAAACAGCATAATGCGGATTGTTTGTGTGCAAAGGCAGTGCCGTTTCAATTGAAAGTTTTCCATAACCAAACCCGTCAGTCATATAATCCCAGTTCGATAAAGAATGCCAGCCCTTCCTGTCTGTTGGCGAATACTCAAACGACCGGTTTTGCACCAGCTCCGCATACAATCCACCATCGGCAGCATAACTCAGATCTTCATAAAAAATACCAAAAAGATTGGGGCTTATCTGCTTAGATGCAGATTTACCAGTAATTGCTGTTTGTGCATTTACTATCTGTATGGCTGCAAGTGCGATGGCTGTGATGCCAGTAAAAATTTTTCTTCTCATTATTGAACTGAATAAAACTTAGACGCTATTTACCGAATGGGTTACCCAAAATAATCTTATCGCCGCTATCATCCACTTCAAACAAACGGGGAATACGGATATATCTTCCATTCGCATTTTTATGGCTGTGCAGGGCCATCAGCAATTTTCCCTCAAAAGTCCTGAACAACATTCCATGCCCGTAGTTCGGAGGTGTTATGGGTTCTTTTTCCTGTATCCATGGGCCATCCAGTGTGCCGCTTGCCGAGTAGGCCACACCCTGGGTGTACACATCATAAATCCAGCTTGTCCACAGCATCCCCAGTTTGCCCGTTTGCGTTTTAAAAAGAAAAGGACCATCAGTTACTTTATTGGGCTTATCATTTCCTTGCTCATCCTTTTCTTTGCTCCATGGTGAATCACCTGCCCGGAACAGTATCTTTCCTTCTCCGGCAGTGCCGCTGAAATCCTTTTTTAATTCAATTTTTTCAACTGTGCCATTCCAGTTTTGTAACCACTCCCAGCAATATACCATGTAAGGTTTTTTGTCCTTATCAATCCACAAGGTAGCATCCAGCGTAGGTCTGTTTCCCGGCAAATAAACGGAGTCTTTCATAGGGAGATACGGCCCCTCAGCTTTATCACTCACCAGTACATGACATGCACGACGCTCAATTACATTTCCTTTTACTGAGTCTATTTTAATATTTCTGTTGGTAAAGGTGGCAAAGTAATAATACCTGTTTTCATAGTAATGCAGTTCTGCCGCCCATATCATGGGTCTTGGGCCCATCCATGAGTTACTGTCTGTTTGCACCACTTTGTACGGCCCCGTCCATTTTTCTAAATCGTTGCTTTTCCAGAGCATGCCGCCGGTGCCGGTCATGTAGTATGTATTTGTTTTCTTGTCTGCTAAAATAAACGGGTCGCTCAGGCGAATGGAATCCAGCGGAATATTCTCCCGGAAACGCTGTTCCCTGTTTTGTGCTGATATGTTTACTACACATACCAGGATAAAAAATGTGGATAGAACTCTTTTTACATAACTCATCTTTGTTACTTTTTCTGGTACACCCTTACATAATCCACTTCAAACTTTTGGGGAAAAGCAGTGCCTGAAATATCACCGCCATTCATGCCGCCCATTGCAAGGTTCAGCAGCATATAATGTGGCTGTTTGAAAGGATTGAAATTGCTGCCATCTTTATTCACCAACTGATCGAGGTTAGTTTTGTTAAGCAACTGGTCATCGCAGTATAATGCAATAAAATCTTCTGTCCAGTCCATCCGCCAAATATGAAACTGACTGGCCCAGGTTGTTCCGCCAAGCGAATCTGTCTTAAACGTATTGCTGTACCATTCGGGTTTTTTATCTTTTCCCAGGCAGGCAATATTCGCCAGCATCATACCGCGGTAATATTCCATGATGTCAATTTCGCCATTGCCTGGCCAGCCTTTGCTTACACCCAGCGTCCACCAGGCAGGCCACATACCCTTACTGATGTCAATTTTTGCCCGCATTTCAAAACGGCCATACAGCCATTGCTGTTTGTTGCGGGTAATTAAGCAAGACGAAGTGTACTCAATATTCTTCCTCTTCTTTCTCCAGTCCTTGCTTCCTTCTGTATAACGTGGGTTGGGTTTTTCTTCTTTCCTTGCTTCAATAATGAGCAATCCGTTTTTGCAAAGGGCATTCTCCGGCTGATACCATTGTAATTCTTCGTTACGGACAAATCCATGTTCATAACCCCAGTTAGCGGTATCAGGTCTTCCCTTGTTGTTAAACTCATCACCCCAAATCAGTCTATAACCATCATCTGCTAAGGTTTGTGTAACAACCGCCTTCCGGCTACAAGCCATGAAGAATGTACTACAGGAAATGACAAATAAACAAGCCCTGATCATTATTCAGTATTTATTTTCCATCCACTAAACGGATAACATAACTATAGCTGTATTTTTTGTCGAGAAGACGATATTGATTATGCGGCAAAGCTCCCCAGCTGTCATCGCCTCCCACACCTCTTTGTCTCAGGTCAATATGCAGGTACACATTCTTATCCGGACGAAGATCTGACGGATGCTGTTGCTTTTTTGTCATCCCGGGATCCATACTCTCTGCTGAGTGGTTCAAGGCACTGAAACAAAGAGGCTGAACACCTTCAACAACTATACCGGAACCTTTCATATTAGTCAGCGACAACCATCTTACATCAGTTTTGTAACCATTCTCCTGCGGACGGATATAATTAGCTGTAAACTGGTTCTTCACATTGTCACTATACAATCCTACAAATGCGGCTGTATTACGGTCACTGTAATTCTCCCAGGGGCCACGGCCATAATATTTCAGACTGTCAAACATAGGCGGTAATTGCATACGCATGCCAAAACGGGGCATTTCAGGTAAACCTCTTTCTGTCATATCCATTGATGCAGTTATCCTGATGCTTCCGTCATTTTGAATAAAATATTCAATGCTGTATGGTACGGTAATTCCTGTCAGTTCGTATTCCGCTTTTACAGAAAGACCATCGCTGGTTTGTTCACCGGCAGTAATAGTTTTTAATTTCCAGTTTTGGTGGGCCGAACGCCAGATACCAAGATTAGACGGCATACCGCTTCCAAAATCATTATCTGTGGGTGCCCTCCAGAAATAAGGTTCTGGCAAACGGTTAAGTTGCATGCCATTCTTACTGCGGTAATTTCTTACATATCCCTGTTTCATATCGATCTCTCCAGAAATATCACCCGACTGAAAGCTTATTTTTTCGGCAGATTTCTGTACTGTCAGCGTTCCTTCTTTTTTTGGTTTACCGGCAAAATAATCACCGCTTAATTTGAACTGCTCTCTCGCCACCTCATGACCTGCTGACAATAATGCCTTTGGTGAACGCTGTGAAACATAAGCAAACACATTTATATAGTATTCTGCAAAATCTGCAATCACAGTGGCAGGAATATCCAGTTTCACTTCTTTTGTCTCACCCGGTTTTGCATTTACTGCAAATGTTCCCGAATGAACCACTTCGCCATTCTTAACAAGATTGTATGTAAAATCAAAATTCTCAAGATTGGTGAAGCCATAAATATTTTGGACAGTAATCATTCCCTGCGCAATATCCTTTGCCTTAAAAATTACAGACTGATATACTTTTTTCACTTCCATCAGGCCGGGGTGTACAGTCCGGTTAGCTGCAATCAAACCATTAGCGCAGAAATTCTCATCATTTAACCAGTTATAACTTCCTAAGTCGCCACCATAGCCCCAGTAAGTATTGCCGCTGGCAGTAGTTTGTTTGAATCCCTGGTCCACCCAGTCCCAAATAAAACCACCCTGCAGGTGCCTGCTGCTTCTGATAATATCAAAATACTCCTGGAAGTTGCCATTGCTGTTTCCCATAGCATGGGAAAATTCGCACATAATATATGGCCGTTTTTTACTGGTATCTTTGGCATATCGCTGCATACTTCCCACCCGTGGATACATCGGGCACACAATATCAGTATTCCAGTCTTCACCTGCCTGCTCAAACTGTACAGGCCTTGTATTATCCCTCTCCTTTATCCATTTGTAAGCATCATGAAAAACAGGGCCATTGCCACATTCATTTCCTAAACTCCAGATTATTACTGAAGGATGATTTTTATCTCTTTCAACCATTCTCCTGTGCCTGTCCAAATGCGCCGGGGCCCATTCAGGCAAATAAGCCACATGCTTGTTTTTATCAAACCAGCCCTGCAGTTCAGCTCCCATCGCATGGCTTTCAATATTGGCTTCGTCCACCAGGTACATTCCATACTGGTCAGCCAGTTTGTACATCATTGGATCATTCGGATAGTGTGATAACCGGATGGCATTGATGTTATGCTGCTTCATTAATTGAATGTCTTTTTCTATCAGTTCTTTTGTTGGCACATGCCCCAGCACATCATCATGTTCATGCCGGTTAGTACCATGTACATAAACTGCAACCCCATTAACAAGTAATTGAGAATTTTTGATTTCCACTTTTCTGAAACCAACCTTTGCCCCGGTGTACACCGCTGGTAAAGTGCCATTGATATGAGTGATAACACAATCGTATAAATCAGGGGTCTCGGCTGTCCACTTAAGCGGGTTGTTTATTTTTCCGCTGAATGAAATAACCGGGACATCACCTCCTGCTGCATACTTTTTTGTTTGACTGAATATTTTCTTCCCGGTTTTATCGAATAAATCCACCGTAACACTTCCTCCCCTGTTTGCATCTGCCGCAAACTGCCGCAGGTTAACATCGGCACCGAATAAGCCGTTTTTATATTTATCGTCCAGGCCTCCCTTTAAAAAGAAATCCCATACAGCCAGTTTAGGCATGGCGAACAAAAACACATCTCTTTCAATGCCACTTATCCTCCAGAAATCCTGGTCTTCAAGGTAGCTGCCATCATGCCAGCGAAACACCTGTACAGCCAGCAGGTTTTTCCCTTTATTTAAATACTTTGTTATGTTGAACTCTGCTGCTGTCTTCGAAGCTTTCGTCATACCCACTTTTTGTCCGTTTACATATACGAAGGCACAGCCCGTTATTGAACCGAAATGCAGTATCACCTCGTTATCATCCCAGTTACCTGGAACTGTAAATTCTTTTCGATAAGTACCGACAGGATTATTCTCGCCGATAAACGGCGGATTTTTAGGATAAGGATAGGTTATGTTAGTATAAATTGGCGTACCAAAACCTTTCAGTTCCCAGTTGGATGGTACCGCTATATCACTCCATCCGTTTTCAGCTAAATCTGTGCGATAGAAATCTTTAATACGATCAGCATGTTTATCAGCATAGATGAATTTCCATGTACCATTTAAAGAGTGATGATAAGATGACCGGCTATATTCATCCGCAAAAACATCCTGTTGCTGGTTAAACAGCATAAATGAAGCATGAGGTGCCTCCTTGTTTACTTCATACAACTGTGGATTTTCCCAATCATTGTTTTGAGAAAACGTTGCAACAGAAATAAACATGATAATAAACAAAGGCGCTAATACTTTAAAAATTCTGTGAGTCATATGTTTACTTTTAGAGTTGTCGAATTGCAACAGCAAGGTAAGTCTTTAAAATAAACCTGCCGTAGAAACAGCGGGTTTGCTAAACTGCTACGATTGCTTGTAAAAAACTTTACCTGGTAATCAGTTCGGGTTCTGTCTCAGATACCACCCTGGTTCCATCCCCAACTGAAGCGATATAATAACTAAGAGGCAAACCGGTTGCTGCTTTATAGGCAATAACCAGTTCATCAATGATACCCTGGATAGCTTCTTCCTTTATAATATTGATAGTGCAGCCCCCGAAGCCACCCCCCATCATCCTTGCGCCTAAAACGGCATCGTTATCTTTCACATAATCCACTAAAAAATCAAGTTCACTGCAACTCACCCCGTATTGATACCTGAGTCCTTCGTGAGTGGCAAACATCTTTCTTCCCAGTTCATGTACGTTACCATGCTTCAGGTCTGAACAGGCATGTAGCAAGCGGTTATTCTCCTCTGTTACGTACTTACAGCGTTGATAAATCAGCCTGTCTTTTGGCAGCACATATTTATCCAGCATTTCCATGGAAACATCCCTTAATGCCATCACAGAAGGCACATGTTCTTTCACCCACTCAACACCTTGCTCACATTGGCCACGGCGGATATTATATTCAGAAGCAGAAAGTTTATGTGGCACATTGGTGTTTAATAATACAATTTTATAGCCATGAAGATCAAGCGGGATATATTCATAAAGCAAACTGCGGCAATCAAGGTTAATTACATGGTCTTTTTTCCCAAACAGGGAGGCAAACATATCCATCACACCGCATTTTACCCCTGCAAATTCATGTTCAGCATTTTGGGCAATATGGGCCATCTCAGCTTTGGTTAAATGCAGATCAAACATCTCATTCAAAGCAAATAAAGTGGCACATTCTAATGCAGCAGAAGATGAAAGGCCTGCGCCTATCGGAATATCTGAGACAAGTAAAATATTAACCCCGCATAACAAGGCATTGCTTTTCTGAAGCTGATCAATTACGCCAAGTATATAATTGGGCCAGTGTTTTTCTGATTTGCTTATAGCATCAAGTGTGGTTTCGTACTCCTCTTTAAAATCACAGGCATACAGGGAAATAACATCATCATCCCTTTTTGACATGGCAACATAAGCAGCCTTATCGATGGCTGCAGGCAGCACAAAGCCCTGGTTGTAATCGGTATGTTCCCCAATAATGTTTACCCTGCCCGGTGAACAAACTATCAGCGGCTCATCTTCCCCTCCAAAGAAAGTCCGGAACACACCTGCAATATTTTTTTCATTCAGTTCCATTTCTGATTATTGTTGTCTGCAAAATGGTACATTTCACAGGCGGCAAGCAGGAAAGCCCCTGCACCAAAACTGGCCGTGGAATTCTTATCAACCACCTGTCCCGGTATTGCCCTTTCGCCAATAGGCTGAACATAGCCCACTTTCCCATCGGGTTGCAGTGCCACTGTGGTTAAATAGTTCCATCCTTTCAAAGCAACCGAATCAAACTCTGCCTTACTCAAATATCCATTATTCATACCCCACAAATAAGCATAAGTAAAGAAGGCTGTGCCGCTGGTTTCATATCCGGGTGATTGTGCCGCATCCATAATGCTTCTTGTCCAGTGTCCTTCCGGTTGCTGATACTTTTTTAAAGCATACGCAATACTTCTGAACCTGTCAATGTACTCCTGCCTGTGTTCGTCATTTTCGGGAAGGTCTTTCAGCACCTTCGCCAATGCAGCAAACACCCAGCCGTTTCCCCTTGCCCAAAAATCTTTTTTCCCTGCTGTAGTGGAATGTTTTGGATATACATATTTTGCATCACGGTAGTACATTTGTTCACTGCTGTCAAACATGATACTGTTGGCATAAGTATAGTACTCGTATAATTTGTCTAAATACTTTCTGTCACCTGTAAGCTTGTACATCTTCGTCATTACCGGCATCACCATGTAAAGGCCATCCACCCACCACCAATATTTATTCTCAGTAGTATTTATTTGATAACTCATCACTTCTTTTGCACGGGCCACCTTCTTCTCATCAGGTTCAAGATTATATAAGTCAATATAAGTCTGGAAGCAAATCTGCCAGTCGCCAAAGAGTACATAATCCTGTGTCTCACCATAAGTAAATTTCCATTCCGGTTTATTGGCTGACTTTGCTCCCATCCACTGATTATATTCTGCCCAGGAAACTGAGTACTTCTTGTAAGCCTCATCCCCCGTCAGTGCATAAACTTCCATATTGGCTGTATGATAGGCAGCATTATCCCAGAAAGCCCTGGCCTGTGCCGGTTTTTTTGCCTGCCAGTAACTGTTTACTTTATTTATTATCGCCAGCACTTCATCTTTTGTATCTGCTCTTTCCACAGAGTGAGTATTACCCGGCGAACTGCAGGTTGCACTTAGAAAAACTGTAAGTGCAAAACAACCCAGCATAAAAATCTGACCAATTCTCTGATTCCTCATTTTACCATAGTTTGAATTCCTGAACTCTCACCATCCGGGGTCCGGTAACGACGACTCCTTCCCCATCTGCCTGCTCTGTATGCTGTACGAACAAACAAAACACTTTACTCCGTTGCCACCTCTCCGTATCATAGGTGGGCTCCCACGAACCAACATTTTCCGTACTTAAATCTTTCAATATCCATTTATTCCCTGCAACATTTTTAATAACAGCAAGTGAAACACCATTACCTCTTTCCAGGTCTCTGAAAACAACAGCAACTGCCGTTTTCCTTCCTTTACTGCTGCAAACAATCTGCGGACGGGAAACCGGTATTTGTTTTGTTCCTCTTCCGCTCAATGTGAAATCCGTTTTTCTGAACCCGGGGTCTTTTACTTTCCATGTACCGCCTTTCTTATAAATGACCTGATACTGCGGCACATTATTCTTTCCCCGCCAGTAAGTGGCAATAAACGGGTTTCCCTTTTCGTCTGCACACATGGATGTCTGGTTTATCAATTCACTGTTTGTTGGAATTGCACAAATGACATCGGCTGTTTCAGCGCTTACTGGCAGATTATATTTCTCCCCGGTTGATTTTTGCCAGCTAACACCTCCATCTTTTGATACTGCGTAACACATATCATGGTTACTGGCCACATCCGGGCTTTCACGCCACACCCATGAAATATGTATATAGCCTTTTGCATCCACACATGCCTGCCAATAGGCATTACGTTTGCCTTCACCGTCAATAAGGTTTGAGTGAAGGCGTACCCATTTTTTTTCCTTAATGCTGTACTTGTTTATAACAAGATTTCCATTTCCTGAACCACCATCCCTGTAAAAGAAAAGCAGGTCGCCACCCGGCAGTTTATAAAATTCCGGATAGCTTACTTTTTTCTCACTGGTGCCTGTCATAGGCATCATCTCCGTAAATCCGGTTTCCAAAGGCTCTTTGCTCTTTACATAACGTAATGCATTATTATGATGATCCCATGCCACATGCAGGTAGCCATCTCCATCAAGCATAACACTGATGCTGTTATGCGCATCTTTTATATTTCCCTTTAAGGAGGTTTTCGTCAACTGCCATGCGGTATCTGTAAATCTTCTCTTCCCGATAACCACATTGCCATCAGCATCGTAATAGCTGATGAACTGAAGGGAATCGTTACTTGTCAAAGAATTTTTCCTGAATACAACCGTGTTTACGGAATTGCCGGCCCAGCCCATACCTGCATTTATTATAGCAGCATTCTCATGCCTGCTGTTTTGTGCATGACTGTTACCTGTTAACAGCCATGCACAAAAGAATATAAATACAGTCTTCTTCATTTCAATTCATTTTACCATCCGGGATTTTGAAGCATTGAAGGCATTTTTCTCACTTCACCATCAGGAATGGGAAGCAAATGCATTTCTGGACGGAAATTGTGCCGGCGTATTGACTCCAGCCTTTCGTAAGTATATGTTCCGCTTGAATTCTTTGTAATCTTCATGACTTTATTATACTGGTTACTTACTGTCATGGCAATTTTCCAGCGGCGGATGTCATGCCAGCGGTGATCTTCATAAGCCAGTTCAATCCTTCTTTCATTTCTGATAACAGTTCTCATCTCATCTTGCGTCATATTTGCTTTCAACCCATACAGGCCATCTGCACCGGCATCAATTCCTGCCCGTTGCCTTAATTCAATAATCTTGGGATAAGCCAGCGATGGTTGTCCCGTTTCATTTATAGCTTCAGCATAGTTAAGCAAAATCTCTGCATAACGGATAAGCGGCCATGCCCTGTTCGTATTGGCACTGCTGTTTGAACTGATTGTTGAGTCGCACATTTTACGGGAGAAATAACCTGTAGTGGTTCCCACTCCAAAAGCATCAGATGTTTGAGTTGGTGCAGGTATCGATCCCGTACCATTTACAAAAGTGTAAACCGGTGCCTGGTTATTCGTTGTAGTGCTGAAATAATTAGCTCCGTTAAAAATGATTGAATAGTTAAACCTTGGGTCCCTGTTAATGTATGGGCTTGACGGGTTGTAACCGGATAATGTGTTCACACTTCCATCAGCATTGAGGGGCTGCAAACCATTCTTCATAGGAAAAGCATCCACCAGATCCTGTGTAGCCATGCTGTTCTTTGCGCCGCCCCTTGTGGGGGGATTGTAGAATCCTTCCATATCCCTGTTTGGAGCCCTGTAATAACCAAGTATATATTCAGGATTTACCCGCTGTAAAAAGACATTGTAGAATCCGTACCCGGGCTTTGTTGTGTTGTCAACGAGTAACGAATACTGGCTGCTGTTTATTACCGCATTAGCTGCATCAGCCGCAGCCTGCCAGTAACTCACATTTGCTGTGGGATAACTTACCAGCGGAACAAGTGTTGAGTTTGTTGAAGTGGAACCACCATTAAACAATGGACTCGCAGCATACAACAGCACTCTTGATTTAAGAGCAAGGCAGGCACCTTTTGTGATACGGCCATAATCAATATCAGCCGGATAAGTAACCGGTAATATTGCAGCGGCTGCATCAAGTTCATCACTTATGTATTTAACGGTATTAGCAAATGTTTCCCTTGGAATATCAATAATATCATCCTTACCATACACATTATCACCAACGATAGGTAAACCGCCAAAGCATACCATTAATTGCGAATAATACCATGCCCTTAAAAACCTGGTTTCACCCTTCACTCTTTCTTTCAGCTCTGCCGATAAAGGTGTGGTGGGCAACTTTGAGAGCATAAGGTTTGCCCGCCTGATATTTGCATAAGGTGTGTTCCAGAAATCCTGAAGCATGGTTGCCGAACTGTAAATAGTAGGCGAAATAGAACCGTTGTACAGCACAACAGCCCCCTGGCCTGTACCGCTGTAGTTATACTCGGCATCATCTGTGGCCTGCTCAGTGTTACCATGTGAACTCCAGCGTCCCTTGGTGAAACTGAATGCGATATCAGAATATATCCCTGTAAGGAAAGCCATCGTTCTGGCACTGTCAGTAAATACAAGTTCTTCATTCAAAGTAATGGCCTGCCCGTCTAAAAAGTCGCTTGATTTTTTACATGCCGCCAAACTGGCTGCCATTATTATCAGTATTATTATTTTTTTCATACCTGATTTTTTTAGTTTTTTAGAAACCTACACTAATTCCAAAGTTTATAGTTCGCTGAGGCGGATAAATTGTCCTGTCTGTATTAGTTGTTATTTCCGGATCAAAGTCATACAATTTATCCAGCTTTGTCCATGTAATAAGGTTATACCCATTGGCATAAACCCTTACACTCTCAAGTTTCCATCTGCTAACCCAGCTCTTCGGCAAAGTGTACCCGATTTCCGCAGTTTTGAGGCGCAGGTAGTCTCCCGGAATGAAATAGAATGTGGATGGATAAGCAATGGCATCACTGGCCCCTGCCAGTAATGATATTCTGGGGAATTTGGCATTATCTCCTAATGCAGGTGTCCAGGCATACTTATGTATCTCGGTAAGATTGGAAGAGAATGGCCGTATAGCTTCTGCCACTGCCCTCACATTAAAGTTCATCGCACCCTGGAAGAAAGTGCTTATGCTAAATCCCTTATAACTGAACCCAATCTGAAAACCATAAGTCGTATTTGGCACATTCGAATACCCTGTCACTTCCATATCATAACCATCAATTTTTCCGTCTTTGTTCAGGTCAGCATATTTCAAATCACCGGGATAGGGCTTTTGTGAAGGCACAGCACTGTTTGCAATATCTGCGCTGTCCTTATAGTATCCTATCCAGCGATAAACCCTTTGCATCCCGATGCTGTTACCGGTAAACGCCTGGTAAGCGTATGCATAAGATGGCTCATCCTGGAAAATGATTTTATTCTTGGCTACGGAATAAGTTCCCTTTAAGCGGTAATTAAACTCTTTACCAATCTTGCCATTATAATTCAGTTCAATCTCGTACCCTTCATTATCTACAATACCCAGGTTTACCGGCGGTAATGTTTGCCCGAATACTGCTGAAACAGTCCCTCTTGTAGTAAGGATATCGTAACGTTGATTTTTAAAATAATCTACAGTACCATTTAACTTACCGTTAAATAAACCGAAATCAATACCTGCATCAAACTTCTTCTCCTTTTCCCAGGTAACCTGGTCGTTTCCTAATGTTCCTTCCCTTATACCGGTAAACGCATTGCTGGTGGTTCCAAAGTTGATAGACCCTGAGTTGCTCCAGGTGGGTAGATAATAATAGCTGAAATTACTGCCGATTTTATCATTACCTACCAAACCATACGATGCCCTTAGTTTAAGGTTGGAAATTACGCCGATATTATCTTTTATGAATTTCTCTTTAGAGATATTCCATCCGATTGACGCTGCAGGGAAAAGGCCATAACGGTTTGCCTTTGCAAAACGGTCTGAGCCGTTATACGCTGTATTTATTTCAAACAGGTACTTTTCCTTGAAATTATAACCAAGCCTTCCGGTAAAGCCGCGGTAGTTGTTGGGGATGAAATTATACGTTGAATTGGAACTGTACCTTGTATCTGTTCCCTGGTTAACTAATGCCAGGCCATATACACGGTGCTTTCCGAATGTCCTGTCATAATTAACCATTGCCTGCAACGTAAGTGTACGAACTGTACTGCCGGCGCTGTATCCGCTGAAGAACCTTCTTACACGATATACGTTAGGGTCTCTTGGAGTATAAGTGCTCGTTACAGGATTGTAAATAAATGACGGGAACTGGTCCCTTGTCATACTCTTTGAATAGCCGTAGTTGCTGGTATAAGCGGCGGTAGCTTTAAAGGATAAGCCTTTTGTCAGAAAATCCAGTTTCTGGTTGGCCGACATGATGAGGTTCATGTTATTCTCATAGGTTCTGTTATAGCCATAATGGGTAAGCCTGCCAACAATATTATTTACATTATAGCTGCTGCTGGTTCCTCCTCCGCTGATCTGCCAGGTGCTGTAACCATAGGTTCCGTTAGGATTATACACAGCATAGTTAAATGGCGCCAGTGAAAGGAAACTGCTGTACTCATAAAACACATCGTTATATCCAAACGGGCTTCCTACGTTAGGCGTATTGATCTCACCGATATTGCCATACAGATCAAGACGCAGATTAGTGGTATTGGTAACTTTTATGTCCAGGTTGCTGCGGTAGTTATAACGCATATGGTAATAATTACCATTTATATCCTGATCCTTACTGAAATTTTTCACCATCCCGTCCTGGAAGAGACCGGCCAGGGAAATAAAGTATTTTACTCTCTCCGTACCTCCGCTGATGTCAAAATTGGCCCTGTATTGCTTGCTGAATTTTTTGAAGAGAATATCCTTCCAGTTATTAGTAGGATGACCATAAGGGTCAGCGCCATTTTTAAAAAACTCTAAATCTGCTGCTGTAAAATAAGCCGGTTGTCCGTCATTTATTTTAGCCTGGTTATACAATAAAGCCGTCTCGTAAGAATTCAAATATTCAGGCATCCTGGTTGGTTGCTGCATACTTGTTTCCAGCCGTGCAGAAATCTTTGGTGCACCTAAACGTCCCCTTCTTGTCGTAATAATCACAACGCCATTCGCACCCTTCACACCATATACTGCAGTGGTGGAAGCATCTTTCAGGATACTCAGTGATTCAATTTCATTAGGGTCGAGCCGGGCAAACTGGTCATAACTGTATTCAATATCATCTACAATTATCAAAGGCGCATTGGAACCCGGGTTATATGAGCTCTGACCACGGATGAAGAAAGTGGCTCCGTCTGCACCAGGTCTTCCTGATGGCTGCACACTGAAAAAGCCTGGCAGTCGTCCGGACAAAGTGTTTTGCAAACTTGCAGTGGGATTTTCCCTTAATTCAGCACCGGCCACCACACTCACTGCACCTGTTAAGGTTACTTTCTTTTGTTTGGCATAACCCACAACCACCACGTCTTCCATTCCTTTCACATCAGAAGAGTAAAGGAAAACCCTGATATTAGTGGTAGTTGCGGCTGAAACCTCTTGAGTAAGAAAACCAACGGCACTGACAATAACTATATTGCTTTTGCCTTTTAATTCAAGAGTGAACTTGCCGTTTACATCAGTTGTTGTGCCATTAGAAACTAATCCTTTTTCTATAACTGATGCGCCGATAACAGGTCCGGTACTGTCGGTCACCGTTCCTGTAACGACTTTATTCTGTGCCTGTATTGACAGCAAAGCAACCAACTGCAATACGAGTATAAAAAATATTCTTTTCATCTTTATAAGTTTAATTCGTTTAAGTGAAGATTACCATCCTTCATTCTGGATTAATGCCCTGTTCTTTACAGTCTCATCATATGGTATTGGCATATGATAAAGTTTGTTATCAAACAGCAGGTTGGCAACCTGTACTTTTTCATATGTATAGGTTGTACCGGTTTTGGTAATTTTTATACCATAAACCGGCCCCGACAAATCAGTGGCACCTGTTTTCCAGCGGCGTATATCCCAAAAACGATGCTCTTCAAAAGCCAGCTCAATCCTTCTCTCGTTGCGGATAAGCTCCCGCATCTCATCCTGTGTAATGCCTGTTTTAATTCCGTACCTGTTATTTGTTCCGGCGGCAATACCAGACCGTTTTCTGATTGCTGCAATCTCGGTTACGGCATTTTCAACACGGCCGGTCTCGTTTAATGCTTCAGCATAATTCAGCAGGATTTCGGCATACCTGAAAAGCGGGAAGTTGTGGCTTTGATTTGAGTAAGAAGTCCCTGTTTGAAAATTGCCAAGGAACTTCCGCAGGTAATAACCGGTCTTTGTTTGTATAGCCACAGAAGCTGAATTGGGTTTATCCAAACCGCCTTCAAATGTTTCCACTGCACGGCCAAGCCATTTCAGTGAATCATTATTACAGAAAACAGAAAAGTTCAGCCTTAAATCTCTTCCTTTATAAGGATCAGCAGGGTTGTATCCTGAAGCGGTGTTTACAGTTCCGTCCGGGTTGAAAGGCTGTAATCCGTTACGCATTGGAAATGCGTCCACAAAAGCCTGTGTGGGACTTGTGTAACCCTGGCTGGTAGCTGTTCCTGCAAAACCAACTGGTGCCTGAGAATTTTCAAGGCCGGTGTTGTTAGCGCTTTGCTTCGCAAGAATGATTTCCTCGTTCTTCTTATTCAGGAAAACGGCAGCAAAATAAGTAGGCGAACCCGCTGTAAGCAGTTTATAATAAGGCAGCGTTTTGAATTCTTCTGCTGCAGTAATTACAGCCTGCCAGCGGTTAGGGTCTGCTGCCGGATAACCAGCCAACGCTTTCTTTACCGGGTCAGTTTCTAAACCACCACCATTATACAATGGGCTTGCTGCATATAACAACACCCTGCACTTAAGGGCAATAGCTGCCCCTCTTGGTATTCTGCCCCAGTCTGCATCCGCTATTGTCTCTTTACGCAGACTGTCCTTAACAATATCACATTCACTGACTATATAACTAACTGTTTCGGCAAACGTATTCCTGGGTATTTGCAGGTTATCATCCAGCGTAAATATTTTATCTCCTATTAACGGAACGCCACCATATCTTTTCAATAATTCAAAATACAGGTAGCAACGGATAAACCTTGCTTCAGCCCTCCAGTATTGCCTCGTAAGCTTGGCAGCTGTACTGTCAGAAGTCTGAACAATAGGAACCCTGCCGATATTCTGCATAAAAATATTCGTCCTGCGGATGCCATAATAGCTGTTGGCCCAATAAGGGTCAGGATTGCTTACAACACTGATGCGCCTGTTTGTATAGTATTCAACAAGTGTGTTGTTACGGCTGGGAATAGCATCGCCACTGGCCGCATCCAGAAAATCGCCGCCAATGCGGTTATACCCGGAGGGCAGGTAATTATACAAATCATTCAGGTTAAATGCTGCCACAGTGCCTAAGCGGTCAAGTGTATCAAACACCAGGTCTGCACCAAACCAGTCTTTAGGTTCGGTTTCCAGTTTCTTACACGAACTGGTTGATACTATTGTGAGCATCAATAAGCTGCCCGCAACAGTTCCAAAAAAAAGTTTCAATTTATTATTCATATAGCGGGTTTTAGAGTTTAATTGTAATGCCGAAATTGAATAAACGCTGCATGGGGTAGCTGAAACCGCTGATGATTTCAGGATCCCTGTCATCAAGTTCTTTCGAAGAAAGAGTGAGCAGATTGTATCCTCTTGCAAACACACGGATATTTTGCAGCTTAATATAATTCAGTAACCGTTGCGGAATGCTGTACCCGATTTCGACCTGCTTCAACCTTACATAGTCGCCATTGCGAAGCCAGTAAGTTGACTGAACCTGGTTATTACTGTTCACTCCGATATTCAACCGGGGATAAGTAGCCGATGCGGCAGTGGAAGGTGTCCACCTGTTCAGGTTATTTTCATAAGCCTGGCCAAATCCGCCATTCTGGAATGCCCAGATACTTGAACCACCCACATAAACATCCCTGTTGGTAACGCCTTGTATCAATGCACTGAAATCAAATCCTTTAAACTCAACACCGGCTGTAAAACCAAAGAACACAAGTGGTTTCCCTACCCTTCCGATTGGCGTAACATCAAACTGGTCAATAACGCCGTCCTTATTAAGGTCGCTGTATTTAATATCGCCGGGCTGCGGTGTATAACCAACGGTAGTGGCACTGTTGCTGATTTCAGCGGCTGACTGAAATAATCCTTCCGCTACATAACCAAACATCTGCCCCACAGGCTGTCCTGTTCTCTTCATCCAGTCGTATGGACGATACACCTCATCATTAAACAGCACTTTGGTTTTTAAAAGACTGGCATTGAGCGAAGCAAAATACTGAAGTCCGTTTTGGGTTTTCTGGTTCCAGCCCAGGGTTACATCCAATCCGCTGTACCTGTTCTTACCAATGTTTTCACGGGGATAATCATTTCCAATAAGACTGGTGCTTAAACCTCTTATCTGCAGCAAATCATAGTATTTATTGGTAAAATATTCCAGCGAAACATTCAACCGGTCGTTTAACAATCCCGCATTAAATCCGGCATTTATTTTCAACGCTTTTTCAAAATCCATGTCAGGATTTGTCAATGGCTGCTCGGTAATAGCTGTTTGCGAACCGGCTGATGTGCCAAAGTAAACACTGCTGGCATCAAAGAACCGCTGGTAGTAGGAGAAATAACCGGGGTCATCCCATCCTGTTTTACCAACAGAGCCAAATACCTTTAAGTGACTGATTACTTTTTGTTTTTGCATGAAGCTTTCTTTTTCAGCATTCCATGCTAAACCAACTGCGGGGAAAAAGCCTCTTTTGAAATCGCCTTTCGGCGGATAACGGTTTGAACCGTTGTAACCAAAAGCGGCCTCTGCCACATACTTTTCTTTATAGTTATAAGCAACCCTGCCTGAAACACCGCTGATGGTATATGGAAGTTCGCTGCCGCTTACAGAGTTGTCACGGTTAGCAAGCAGCAGTGCATTTATGCCATGTTTGTTTTTAATGGTTTTGTCATAACCGGCAGAAATTTCAACATAGTTGCTCCTTCCCTGGTAGTCGATGCCGTTGCCATTCGCCTGTGTGCCATCCGTTCCATATTTATTATAGGTAACCGGAGTGGTTGATGTTACCATCTGGTAAACAGCAAATGTTTTGTTCCGTATGTTGTTTTCTGAAAGTGTGGCGTTAAAGGCTGTTTTCACCTGAACCCACAAGCCAGGGGTGATGCCATCTAATTTTTGTTTCAGGTAGAAATTGGCCAGCATATCCCTTTTATAGTTCAGCCGGTAACCGCTTGAAATAGCCTGCGCCATTATATTGTTCTGGAAAAGATTGGTTCCCCCATAAGAGCCGTTATCGTTATAAACAGGGTAAGCATTATTGGGTGTGTTTACAAGGGCAGACAGAATAGAACTGGTTGTGCTGCCGGGTTCGCTTCCGTTCAATATCCTTCCCAGCAAATAAATGCCACCGGTCAGGTTTTGGTTTACACTAATGTCCACATTGCTGCGGATAACATACGTTTTGAAATCGTTGTTGGTATTGTAAGTATTCTTATCAGAAGTTACAAGAAAACCTTTTTGGTTAACATGCTCAAGCGATACATAGTACCGGGCAAACTTATTGCCACCTGAGGCATTCAGAGAATACCTGTCGAACCGTGAACTTGGTTTTATCACCTGGTCTCTCCAGTTAATATCCGGGTGGCCAAAAGGATCGGTGCCGTTTTTATAGGCGTCCAGGTCGGCCTGTGAATACTTTGCAGGCAATCCATCATTTATTAAAGCCTCATTATATAAAGTGGCATAATTGTATGAGCCAAGCACTTTTGGTGTGCCCAGCGATTTTTGAAAAGCCGTTTGTGCAGTAAAGGATATAGAGTGCTTTTCGATTTTACCCTTTCTGGTAGTAATCACAAGGGCACCATTGCTGCCCCTTACGCCCAGCATGGCTGTGCTCAGGGCATCTTTCTGTACCGTAACACTTTCAATATCCTCCAGGTTAAAAATAGAAAGGTTGGCAACCACACCGTCAATAATCACAACCGGGTCAAAACCATGAAGTGAAACCGAAGCCCCGTCTGCTCCCGGCTGACCAGATCCCTGGGTGGCATACAATCCGGCCAGCCTGCCGGTAAGGGCACTTTTGGCGCTTGTAACAGGCGCCCTTAATATATCTTTTGAATAAACAGCACCTGTTGATGCCGCTGTAAGATGTGATGGGGCCGGTGTGTAAATCAACTGAGACTGTGGTTTCTTCAGGTCCACCGTATCAGCTGGCTTTGTTTGCTGGGCTATTATTCCTGTGTAAAAAATGCCAAGGCATAATAACACAAAAAGGGCCCTTTTAAAGAACCTTGTCATAAAAGTGTGGTGTTTAATCTTGTGAAAAATAGAAGAGAGTCCGTTTTTTGCTTCGGCTGCTCTTAATCCTCCGCCAGGATTGGGGAGTTGCAAAAGTTTTGGAGTCAGTTTTCTCATACAGCAATTGTTTTATTAACTGATTTGGGGAAATCAGTAAATAAAAGTACCGTTCATAGGGGGGTAAAACGGGTGATTATGCTGTACAAAAAGGGGGTAAATTCGGAAATTTTGTAAAAAAGAGGGGCAAAATGATAGAAAATTACACTTTCATTAAAAAAATAGTCAGAAGCATCTGCCAAAGGATCCTTTTTCTGTACAGGCAGAAAAAGGCTTACTCTTTCTTATCCCCGACAACCTTTTCATTAAGTTTATAGTTCTTTCCCAGTGTTTTCCGGTACTTCTCGATATACTCGGAAGGCTTAATGCCGAAGGTTTTTGTGAACTGCTCCCTGAAATACTTAATGTCCTTTATTCCCACATAAAATGCCGTTTCGCTGATATTATAATCGGTATTAATAAACAGCTCGGCAGCCTTTCTGAGCCGCAGAAAACGTATAAAGGCATTGGCACTTTGCCCGGAAATGGTCTTGATTTTTTTGTAAAGTTTACTGTGGCTCATGCCCATCTCTTTGGCAAAAACCTGGATATTAAAGTCATCACGGTCAAAATGACGCTCTACCACGGCGATACAATCTTCTAAAAACTGCTTGTATTCTTCCGAAACGTTCAGGGTGTTTTTCTGATGGGTGATTTCGTTATAAAAATACTTCTGCAGGCTCTGTTGCTTGCGGATGAGGCTTTTGACCCTTGCCACCAGCATATCTTTTTCAAAGGGTTTGGTAATGTAATCATCGGCCCCGTATTCAATACCCTTCAGTTTTGATTCTGTTGAAAAACTTCCGGTTATTAATATAAATGGTATATGGTTCAGCGTAGGCGATTCTTTTACTTCTTTGCAAAACTCAATTCCTGACACAGGCTCCATCACAACATCGCTGATAATTATATCCGGCATCAGGGTTTTGGCCATTTTCAGCCCTTCAAGACCGTCTCCTGCCTCATATACAATAAACTCTTTCAGAAATACCTGTGCCAGGTATCCCCGCATCTGCTGATTGTCATCTGTAATAAGGATTGACTGTTTTTCGCTTACAATAGATTCAAGCCCGTCAGTAAGTGTACCGGCAGTTTCCGCCACCAGTTCGTTTCCAGCGCCAATTTCATCAAGCAGGTCGCCGGGAGTGCTGTCTGCATTTTCATTTTCAACGGTATCAAAATGCTGCCTTCCTTTTTTCAGCACCACAAAGAAACTCGTCCCCTCGCCCGGCTTACTCTCATAATACACCTTCCCATTATGCTCTTCAACCATCTTCTTAACCAAATACAAGCCAATTCCAAATCCCGGCTTCAGCGGTACATCTTTTTCATTTACCTGGTAAAACTTATCAAATATCTTATCGCCTGAGCCAGGAGGTATGCCCTGCCCGCTGTCTGTTACTTCGCCAAGGATTGTATCAGCCGTTTCAGTTATTTTCACTGTCACCTTTCCACCCTTTGGTGTGTATTTTAAAGCATTGGAAAAAAGGTTATAGAAAACCGTCCCCAGCTTTTCTTTGTCAGCATACACTTCTATGTCATGATTTTCGCAATCGAAAGTATATTCAATTCCTTTTGATTTTGCCTGCTGTGCAAAATACAGGTATGTATCATGGCATAGCTGGTAAAAATTCAGCTTTGAAATATGCAGTTCACCTGTTTCACTTTCTGTTTTGCGGAACAGCAGCAGTTGGTCCACCAGGCTCATCAGCCGCCGGGCATTCCGGTAAACTAAGTTCAGTTCTTCTTTTTCCGGCTGCTCATTTTCTTTATGCAGCAGGTCTTTTACCGGATTAATGATAAGGGTAAGAGGTGTACGAAACTCATGGGTGATGTTTGTAAAAAACGACTGCCGCTTCTCATTGATTTCTTTCTCCTTTTCTGCATTCAGTTCCGTCAGCTTTACTTTGTACTTCAGCTTCGTCTGTTGTGTTTTGTACCTGTAATAGGCATACAGCAATGAAACACCCAGCGTAAAATACAGCAGGTAGGCCCACCATGTGCGGTACCACGGGGGAAGTATTGTTATCTTCAGCACCAGCTCCTTTGTATTCCATTCGCCTTTACTGTTGGTGTTCTTTATGCGTAACGTATATGTTCCTTCCCGCACATTGTTATAACTGATGTTCCGGAAATTGCCGGAGTAGTTCCAGTCCTTATCCCATCCCTGTAAATAATAAGCGTATGAGATTTTGTCCGGAGATGTATATTCCAATGCAGAGAATTTGAAAGAAAGAAACGACTGGTCATAAGGAATCCGCAGGGCCGTCACACTGCCATCTTCTGTACTTAAGACATCTTTGGCAAACTGAAACACCGGTTTGTTATTAATGAGTATGTCTGTTAAATAAACCGGTGGCATATAATTACGTACTGAAATCCGGTGAGGATAAAACAGGTTAAACCCGTTAATACCTCCAAAAACCATCTGCCCCGATTTTAAGGCCAAAGCTGCCCTGTAAGAAAACTGGTTGCTCTGCAATCCATCACTCTGATAAAAGTTAGAAAATTCTTCTTTCTTCGGGTCAAACCGGGATAACCCGTTCAATGTGCTAAGCCAGAGGCACCCGGTTGAATCTTCGAGAATATTCAGTACAGCATTATTACACAAACCATTCATTTCAGAATACCGCCCGGCAACGGCCCATTTATCAATATCAAAACGTATTAAGCCTCCTCCTTCAGTACCTAACCAAAGGTTGTGTCTTTTATCTTCATAGATGCTTCGTACCGGTTTGCCAATCTCGAAGTACTTACCACCATGCAGCAGTGTTTTATCTACCTGCAGCAACTGTGTGGATGTACCGGCCCACAAATTGCCCCGGCTGTCTTCAAACATTGCCATCAGCGTATTGTACTCCTGGCTGAAAACCTGGAACCTGTTTGCTTCCCGGTTAAACTTGTACAGCTTACCTCCATAAGTGGATGCCCACAGGTTCTTCATCCTGTCTTCAAGCAGCCACCACACCACTTTGTTTTCTGTTTTAGCAGAATCGTTAATACAGGCATAATGCTCAAATGTTCCGCTGGCCTTATTAAACCGGTTGATGCCGCCGCCAAATGTTGCAATCCAGGTATTACCATAAGAGTCCAGCTTGATATTGGCAACTGAGTTATGACTAAGTGAACTTGCCACTCCGTTTATGTGCTTATAATTCCGGAATGTATTGGTCTTGCGGTTCCATACGCTGAGCCCTTCGCCGTCAGTACCAATCAGCAGGTCGCCATCCCTGTCTTCACAAAAAGAATAAATAAAATTGCCGGGCAGTGAGTTCTCTGTAAACGGAATACGGGAAATTGTCTGAAACCTGTTCTTCTCTTCATCCACCACATTACAGCCACCCCGCAATGTACCAATCCATATTCTAGATTCCCTGTCTGAAATAATTGAGTTCACACATTCACTCGACAGGTTATACTTACCCTCACCTGATGAAATATAACTGAAGGTTTTGCTTTGCGGGTCAAAAATGGAGACTCCTGCCCTCTCCGTTCCTATCCACACCCTCCCCTGCTTATCTAAGCATAAGCTGTTTATTAATGCAGCGCTTAGTTTTCCGGGAGTCTCGCCATACGATTCTGTTACTTTTCGGGCGGATAATGAATATTTAAACAGACCATCCTCTGCACCAATCCAGAAAGAACCTTTATTATCTGCCTGGAAAATATTACCCCTTTTTACTTCCCCGTTTACAATTTCTATACGGTTGGTTTTTACATCATACAGCCCAAGTCCTCTGTCTCGCAGCAGCAGCCACACTTTACTGTTATAAATACAAACAGACCTGACACTATACCCGGTAACCCTTTGGCCATTTTCTGTCAAAGGCACCGGCCTGGCATACTTTTCACCTGCTTTAATAACCAGCAGGCCCAGCTCATCAGTGCCAAGAAATACATTGCCTTCATCATCTGAGTTTATGGTTTGTACGCCAAACTGCATTCTTTGTGGCCTGTCTCCCTGGTAAGGATAATACAACTCCGTCGAAAAACTGTTGGTAACACTGTTGTACATCGTCAACGCCTGACCGGTAGCCACCCACAGCCTGTTGAACTTATCTTCATGAATAGTATTGATATAATTGTGGGGAAGCGATGCGGAGTCAGTTAGTTTATTGGTAAAAATTTTAAACTCATTACCATCATACCTGTTCAGGCCATAATGCGTACCAAACCAGATAAACCCTTTTCTGTCCTGGTATACACACCTCACCGAATTATTGGACAGGCCATTGGCAATACTTAACCGTATCAAAGGAGGATATTCTCCGGCTGCTGCATATAGGCCGGAGAAAAGGAAAATTAAAAAAGGAATTACCTTAATTCTGATATACCGCCACATCAAAAACACAAGTTCATATTTCTGTTTTCGTTACTATCATTTGCTAAAATAAGGCATCGGCAGCTAACTATTTATGAGAGGAGCCAACCCGGCAGGGCAAAAAAAAGTCTGTCAAACTTCCCTGCGTTCTCAGCGTACCCTGCGTGAGCAATATTTCTCTGTGTATTTGTCTTCTTTGTGAAAAAATCTTTGTTCCCTTTGTGGTTAAAAGCTTGCCACGAATGACACGAAATTTCACGAAAGATTCCGCTGAAGCGGAATGAGATCTGCGCCAAAAAATCGAACCGCAGCGGCCACAGAGAGCACAGTTTTCTCTGTGCAACTCAGTGTGTCCTCCGTGTAACTCAGTGTAACCATTCTTTAGAAACACAGATTTCTTTGTGTTCTTTGTGAAAAAATCTTTGTTCCCTTTGTGGTTAAAAGCTTTCCACGAATGACACGAAATTTCACGAAAGATTCCGCTGAAGCGGAATGAGATCTGC
>CALLZY010000059.1 GCA_937858715.1 uncultured Chitinophagaceae bacterium
TCTGAAATCATTTTCTTCCTGCTACCTAAAGCTATTGAATTGTAAACATAGGAAAAGGTTTTATGCAAGTCGGGCTCGACATTGCAACATCAGCTAATTGCAAATCCAAGCTGTGGTTCGGGCTGGACAAACAACTTTCAACTTTAGTTCTTAAATTCAACTTTATATTTTCAATCAGCAGCGGTTATCGGCAGACGGAGTACTAATTCCCAACCTGCATAAAGCCCTGCACGTTGGCTGTAATTTTTCGACCTCCTACTAACTATGGCACTGACTAATTTCAAATCGTTACTTATCACAGTTTTTGTTATTCACTTAGGGTGTAACTCAGAAAAAATAACAACAGAACCAATAGAACCTAAACCTTTTCCTGTTAAAAATACACCCGAACATGTTTTTAAGATGAACGTTGAAAAGCTTAAAGACACTATTACTTCATTTTTTGACTTTGAAAACCAATTTGAAAACAAAATACTTGATGACATATTTTGTCGTTACTATGACTTGACTGATTCTGTTGCACACAGAAGTTTATTGTCCTTTTATGCAGAAACAAATCAAAGTCCTCTATTTGGCAAAGAATATTTTGCAAAACCAAATACAGAGAATGACATTTATATTCATTGTTACGGCGAAGTCTGGCTATCCAAACTTTATTTTTCAAAAGGAAGACCTTTAGAATACAGAACTCCTTTTATTATCAAATTAGCAAAAGCTGACAGTATATCAACTAAAGTGACGATTGTCGCAGAGAATCCAAGAGTTTTAAACGGTATTTCACATTACACTGCTCACGGGCCCGCTGCCAGACAAACATCAGTTGAACCATCATCAATTGAGGAATATTCAATTTTACTCTTTATTGCGAGTAAATTGGGAGACACCACACTTTTGCCTTTAAAAGTGCCAAGAGATAATTAAAACTACAGCCAACATGAACCTTTAGATTTGTTTTTGTCATAGAAATCTGTGCCGAAAAGTAATCAGCTTTTGTAACTTTAACCAGCAGCGGCACCGGGCGGATGGGACTAAGAATACCGCCACAGAACCAATGCATCAACTTTGTATATAATTGTAAAAAAACAGGACTTTAAAAATATGAGCCATAGACTTTTTCTTTATTCAGTTTTTTTTACTACGATAATTTGTGGCAGCTGTTCCTCAAAAACAACCGAAAAACAAATCACTAAAATCCCAAGCACTTCCGTAGAAGTGCTATTAAACCGCCCTTTTGGTACATTAGTAAAATTACAAGTTGAGGTTTTTGATGGTGATTTAACCCAGCAAAAACAATACGAAGGTGAATATCTTTTTAAAATAAAAAGTATAGATAATAAGCAAACAACCGATACAATTTTAATGTCATTTAAGGACGAGACAGGAAAGTTTTCTACCAACGACTTTGAGTTGTATAAAAATCTATATGGCAAAGACACGGGCATACTCTCTTCTACTCAAGTTGACAAGATGAAAAAAGAATACGTCGGCAAAGTATTCAATATTGTTGCTTATGAAACAGGAGAATTCTCAGGAATTCCAGATGGATATTTTGACTATCAGCCTATCAGAGCTGATATGCCTTTTCATTTCAAAAACTATTTAGTGGTAATATCAGATTTGACAAAAAATAATTAGCTTGACGCCACAGCTACACATAATACGAACTGTTCAGAAAAGCAATCATCTTTTATAACTTTAACCAGCAGCGGCATCAGGCGGACAGAACACAGAATATCGCAACATCGCCAATGCGCTAATGTTGCCAGCTATTTTATGAATCCAAAAACAACAATAATTCTCCGCCTTGCTGCGTGTCCCCACGCAGCTTACTTTCTTTTCAAAGTCCCTGCCTTTCCTCTGTGCATCAATCTGTGTATCTGTGGTTAGTCTTTTTACGCCACTGTTGGTCTTGCGTATAGCCATGCGGGCAGCATAATTAACAGCACAACGATACAACCACTCCCAGCCCCGTAGGGGCACCCACTTTATAGAACTGCAACATTCATCACAGCACAGGCTCCTGCGGAGCCTCCTGTCTGATCGCAATGGCATTTACATATTAAGGCGGCTCCTTTGGAGCCTCTTTTACAATTACCGCTATTTCTATAATCAGTCCGCCCCTACGGGGCATCTCAACTTTGCAAAAGCTGGCAATACTATTGGCTGTTAATCTTGCCTTTCCTCTGTGCCTAAATCTGTGTATTCTGTGGTTAATCATTTCCATTTTCCCCGCCCTTACCACAAAGTAGTATTGCCAAAAAAAATAAGCCCATTATATTTGCTTTAGTTTATTAACCCTAAACCTTATCACCATGTCATCTGCCATCGAAACAGGTCATGCAAAAAATGTAGCCAACTTCAGCACACTTATTTCCTTTTGCATGGCTAACCCCGCCTACAATCCGGCCGCACCGCCACTCACCATCGCCGGTCTCACCAGCAAGCACACCGCTGCACGAACAGCCCTCGATAATGTCATCGCCACCGGCAATGCCTTCAACAATGCAGTCAACAGCCGCAAAACAGCTTTCGCTGCACTCTGTCCCTTTGCCACCAGGGTCATCAATGCACTCGAAGCATCAGGGGCCACTGCCGAAACAATAAAAGATGCCCGTACCATCAACAGAAAACTGCAGGGGCAAAGGGCCACAAAAAAAGAACCCGCTGCTGCGGCCGCCACTTCCGGCAATACACCCAACACCATTTCCGCATCACAGCAGAGCTACGACCAGCTCACCGTTCATTTTTCAAAACTCATCAGCCTGGTTACATCCGTCCCGGCCTATGCCCCCAACGAAACCGATATAAACACCGCAGCACTGAATGCAAAACTCAGCAGCCTGCAAACAATCAGCTCCGCCGTGGCTGATGCATACACCGCATGGAGCAACAGCCGCATCGTCAGGCAAAATGAATTGTACCACACAGATACCGGCCTCGTTGCCATCGCCGGTAAAGTAAAGAAATATGTAAAATCAGTCTCCGGTGCCGGCTCACCGCAATACAGGCAGCTAAGTGCATTGTTGTTCAAAGCCGAAATCAGGTAGCCCCTTCTTCCCGTTCTGTACATATTATTAAACGGGGCATTGATTTGCCCCGTTTCTGTTCAGTAATAAGCTGCTTTACCCTTCCCACACATAATTGGATGCTCCCGTAAGCCCGGTTCCGCCTTCCGAAAATTCGGT
>CALLZY010000060.1 GCA_937858715.1 uncultured Chitinophagaceae bacterium
CAGCAGGATCAACCACTTACTATGTAAGCCAGACGGTGAACGGCTGTGAGAGTCCAAGAGCCTCTGTTCAAGTTAATATTATTACTACGCCATCAGCCCCGGTTGTAGTGTCGCCTATAAACTATTGCCAGGGAGCGGCAGCAGTGCCATTAACAGCAACAGGAACAGCATTGTTGTGGTACACCACCGCAACCGGAGGAACCGGCAGCGCCACAGCCCCCACACCATCCACTTCTACAGCAGGATCAACCACTTACTATGTAAGCCAGACGGTGAACGGCTGTGAGAGTCCTAGGTCATCAATAGTTGTAACAGTAAATGCGATACCGGCGGCTCCCGGCGTAACGACCCCGGTTACATATTGCCAGGGAGCAACAGCAGTGCCATTAACAGCAACAGGAACAGCATTGTTGTGGTACACCACCGCAACCGGAGGAACCGGCAGCGCCACAGCCCCCACACCATCCACTTCTACAGCAGGATCAACCACTTACTATGTAAGCCAGACGGTGAACGGCTGTGAGAGTCCTAGGTCATCAATAGTTGTAACAGTAAATGCGATACCGGCGGCTCCCGGCGTAACGACCCCGGTTACATATTGCCAGGGAGCAACAGCAGTGCCATTAACAGCAACGGGAACAGCATTGTTGTGGTACACCACCGCCACCGGAGGAGCCGGCAGCGCCACAGCCCCCACACCATCCACTTCTGCAGCAGGATCGACCACTTACTATGTTAGCCAGACGGTGAATGGTTGTGAAAGTGCAAGAGCTGCAATTACTGTAACAGTTAACAGTACACCGTCAGCTCCCGGCGTAACAACCCCGGTTACATATTGCCAGGGAGCGACAGCAGTACCATTAACAGCAACAGGAACAGCATTGTTGTGGTACACCACCGCAACAGGGGGTACAGGAAGCACAACTGCTCCAACTCCTTCAACTGCAAATGCAGGATCAGTTACTTATTATGTAAGTCAAACAACAGGTAGCTGCGAAGGACCAAGGGCTTCAATTACTATTACAGTTACTCAGCTGCCCTCAGTACCTGTTGTAGCTTCTCCTATAACCTATTGTGTAAATGTTCCTGCCGTGCCATTAACAGCAACAGGAACAGCATTGCTGTGGTACACCACCGCAACCGGAGGGACCGGCAGTGCCACAGCACCAACGCCAGCAACGGCTGCAGTCGGATCAGTTAATTATTATGTGAGCCAAACAGTAAACGGTTGTGTTAGTCCCCGGGCACTAATTGTTGTAGATGTAACTTCGGGTCCGGCAGCCCCGGCGAATTTAACAGCAAGTTCAATTACGCTGACATCAGCAGTATTGAACTGGAATGGTTCATCTGGCAGTTATTATAAAGTGCAATATAAGCCTGCGTCATCCGGCACATGGATAACGGTTGCAAATGGCATTACAGCCACAAGTTATTCTCTTGGCGGGTTAACCCTGGGAACAGTTTATGATTGGAGAGTTAGTGCAAATTGCGATCTGGCAGGAAGCAGTGTTGTTTTCACAAGTAGCCAGTTTACAACTACCTTCAGAAATACTGATATTAATAATATTCGGAATGGAATTGGGTTAAAACTAACTCCAAATCCACTTCGCAATTCTGCGATTCTGGATTATATCGTTCCACAGGCCGGGTCTTTTACCATTACGATTTACACTGGCAGAGGCAGAAGGATAAATAGTTTTGCAGGTTCTGCCACAACTGCAGGAGCAAATACTATGGACATTAATAAAGGGCTGATTCAGCTTGCACAGGGTATATACATATTACGCCTTGAGCAAAATGGCAAATCAAACAGTATTAAGTTCTTTAAAGAACAATAGAATTTACATCTGGTGTTGCTCTTAACTATTGCAATGCCAGATGATTTTATCTTGTAATACGGATAATATTAACCTTTATGACTGAAAAAGAACTAAGATTGAAAACGGCCGAGATAGAAAAAATAAGTCACCTTGATTATTTTAATATTGGTATCTCTGTTGACTGTGTGATTTTTGGTTACGATGAAAAGGATTTGAAAGTACTGCTGATAAAATCAGACCTTGAAGAATTTGAGGGATTATATTCTTTACTCGGCGATTTGGTAAAACCTGATGAAGATCTTGATACAGCCTCATACCGTATTTTAAAAGAAAGAACAGGTCTTGATGATGTTTACCTGGAACAGGTGCATGCTTTTGGCGGGCTTAATCGTCACCCTTCAGGAAGGGTAATTACTGTAGCCTATTATTCTTTGGTTGATATCAAGAATCACAGATTGCGGGTTGACAGCAACGAATTGCATTGGCACTCGGTACAAACAATCAAAAATCTGGCTTTTGATCACAAACTTATCCTTGATACCTGCCTGGCAAGGTTGCAGCAACAGGTGATGGATTATCCTGTTATTTTCAACCTGCTGCCTGAGAAGTTTTCACTGCGGGAACTACAGGAATTATATGAAGCCATTTTGGGTGTAGAACTTGACAGGCGCAATTTCAGAAAGAAAATTGCCCTCAAAGACTGGCTGGTTGATACTAAGGAAATGGAGGAAAATGTACCCCACAGGCCCGGGAAATTACACCGGCTCAGGTCAGAGTACAAGAAAAAGAATGCTCAAAAAAGGTCAGCATTAATTTCTATGTAACTACCTGGTTTATAATTTTTTATAAAAAATATTTTAAGGGAGGCAACAAAACGCCTCCCTTCTTTGTCTTGTACCAAGTACACATTGTTAAGAAAAATTAAAAATAAATTTTTTTTAAGGTTAAATTTGTTCTAACATTGTGTCTTAAATACACATTGTGTATTTACAAATCTGATTGCATAACATTTAATGATTGCTTATGTTCTCCTCAAAAATTATGAAGGCCGCAGGTGTCTTTCTGCTGGCGTTTATTACACAAATTTCATTTGCACAGAACAGGGTTGTAACAGGAAAGGTTACTGATTCCAAGGATGGCTCAGCCATGCAGGGAGTTACTGTTTCTGTAAAAGGTACGAAAACAGCTGTGACCACTGGTTCTGACGGTCTTTATAAGATTACAGTACCAGACGGGTCAACCACATTGGTTTTTTCATCTGTGGGGTTTACTCCGCAAGAATTTGCCATCGATGGCAAAACCTCGGTGGATGTTGTATTGGCGGCTAATAACACACAACTTGGCGAGGTTGTGGTAATTGGTTATGGTTCTGCCAGGAAAAAAGATCTGACTGGATCTGTTACCCTGGTTACCTCAAAGGACTTTCAGAAAGGTAACATTACTACTCCCGAACAGCTGATTGCCGGCAAAGTTGCTGGTGTACAAATTACATCTAATGGTGGTGCACCTGGTTCCGGAAGTACAATCCGCATTCGTGGAGGTGCTTCTTTAAATGCCAGTAATAACCCGTTAATAGTAATAGATGGTGTCCCTGTTGATAATGGCGGTATATCCGGTGCAGCTAATGCGCTGGCATTAATTAACCCAAATGATATTGAAACTTTCAACGTATTAAAAGATGCTTCTGCTACCGCTATTTACGGTTCCAGGGCTTCCAACGGGGTAATTATAATTACAACAAAAAAGGGTAAAAGCGGAAAACCTAAATTCAGCTTTAGCACTCAATTCTCATTGTCGACTTTGCCAAAACAGGCAGATGTGCTTTCTCCCGATGAATTCAGGGCATATGTAAATGCTCATGGAACGACTGCGCAAAAAGCCTTAATGGGCAATGCGAATACAAACTGGCAGGATGAAATATACAGCACTGCTTTTTCTACCGATAATAACATAAGTGTTGCAGGTGCATATAAGAAAGTGCCATACAGGGTTTCTTTAGGTTACATGAGTCAGGATGGTATTTTGAATACAGGTAACCTGAACAGAACATCATTATCGTTGAATCTCAGCCCTAAGTTTTTTAATGATTATTTAAAGGTTGATATTAACCTGAAAGGGTCTGTTAACAAATCAAGGTTTGCTGACGAAGGTTCAATTGGAAACGCAGTTCGGTTCGATCCTACCCAACCGGTTAAGACTTCTTCCGCCAGATTTGGCAGTTATTTTGAGTGGCTTGACCCTTCTTCAACCACAGGCTTGAGGAAACTGGCTCCAATTAACCCCGTTGGCTTGTTAGAGCAAAGAACAGATAAGAGCACAGTGAAAAGGAGTATAGGTAATGTTCAGTTTGACTATAAACTGCATTTCTTTCCTGACCTCAGGGTTAATCTCAACCTGGGATATGATATAGCAAGAGGTGAAGGTACTGTATATATTCCTGACAGTGCTGCCTCATCTTACAAACGTTCTCCTGATGCCAAGCATGGTGGTGTTAACAACAGGTATTTGCAGGAAAAGTCAAATCTGCTAATGGAAACATACCTGAACTATGTAAAAGATGTGAAATCTATCAACAGCCGTTTTGATGTAATGGTAGGATACTCTTACCAGGATTTTTCTGCCACAAACTATAATGGCGAATTGGATCCTAATGGTATTTTAGTTGACAAAGATGGAAACAAATGGACTCCGTTCTCTGATTATACTACAGATGGTTTCCTTATCAGCAATTCTAAGTTCAGGTATGATAAACCACAAAACAGGCTGATATCTTACTTTGGAAGATTTAACTACTCTTATAAAGGAAAATACTTGTTGACTGGTACATTGCGCCGTGATGGTTCTTCCCGTTTCTCAGAAGATAACAGGTGGGGTTTGTTCCCTTCAGGAGCTTTTGCCTGGAGAATGAAAGAAGAAGGGCTGTTTAAGAATATAAATGTGTTAAGCGAATTGAAACTGAGAATTGGTTATGGGGAAACAGGCCAGCAGGATGGAATCGGAAACTATACTTATTTGCCTGTTTACAATGTGGCCAACAGTCAGGCACAATACCAGTTTGGCACTACTTTCTATGACCTTTACAGGCCGGATGGGTATAATCCTAACCTGAAATGGGAGCAAACGGCTACCACAAACCTCGGCCTTGATTTCGGCTTTTTCAATGGCCGCATCACCGGTGCTGTTGACCTTTACCTGAAGAAAACCACAGATTTGTTAAGTGTAATCGATCAGCCTGCCGGCACCAATTTCTCCAATAAGATACTTGCCAATATTGGCAATATGGAGAACCGTGGTATAGAAATAACTTTAAATACGCAGCCGGTTAAAACAAAAGAGCTGACATGGGATTTCGGTATCAATGCAACTTTCAATAAAAACGAAATCACTAAACTTACTTTCACAAACGATCCAACATTCCCCGGTAACCTGACAGGTGGCATCGCCGGTGGTGTTGGTAGCACTATTCAAATTCACTCTGTAAGCTATCCTAAGTCGTCATTCTATGTTTACAAGCAGGTTTATGATGCTTCTGGTAAACCAATAGAGAACCTTTTTGAAGACCTGAACCGTGATGGTCAGGTAAACATAAATGACCTGTATCGTTATAAGGCTCCGGATCCGGATGTATTCCTTGGAGCTTCCTCAAGTGTAAGCTGGAAAAAATGGACTGCCGGATTCCTGATGAGGGCTAACCTCGGAAATTATATGTACAATAACAGGTTCTCCAATACTGGCGTTAAGCGAAACATTATTGACCCGCTTGGTTTCTTAGCCAATGGTTCAAGAAATGTACTTGAAACTAACTTTACCGGTAATGGTGATAAATACCTGCTTTCTGATTATTACATTGAGAATGCATCGTTCCTGCGGATGGATAATATCAATATCGGATATAACGCCGGAAGTATCGTAAGCAAAAACACGAATCTGAGGGTTGGTTTTAATGTACAAAATGTATTTACTGTTACGAAGTATAAAGGACTTGATCCGGAAGTGCCTGGTGGTATAGACAACAATTTCTATCCAAGGCCAAGAAATTTTGTACTAAACCTGAATCTTGATTTTTAATAACGATTTGTATAAAATTATGTATATGAAAAAAAGTATTCTAATTGCGAATAGTTTGCTTGCGGTGTTATTATTAGTAATAGCACAGTCTTGCAGCAAAAAACTGGATCTGATGCCAACCAATGATGTAACATCAGAGACTGTTTATGCCACTCCGGCGGGATATAAGCAGGTACTTGGCAAAGTATATGGAAGTTTTGCGTTAACAGGTAACCAGGGTCCTGATGGTAATGGTGATGTTCAGGGAATGGATGAAGGATTCTCTGATTTTTATCGTTTATTCTGGAAGGCACAGGAATTAAGCACCGATGAAGCTGTCATTAGCTGGGGTGATGTTGGTATTCAGGATTTTCACAACATGAACTGGACCTCAACCAACAGTTTTCTTACAGGTTTGTATTACCGCAGTTTGTACCAGATTACATTGTGTAACGACTTTATTAGGGAATCTTCGGACGAAAAACTTTCGGCTAGAGGAATTTCTGGAGCAGATGCAGATAACATCCGTCAGTATGCAAGAGAAGCCCGGTTTCTCCGTGCTTTTCAATACTGGGTATTAATGGATTTATTCGGAAATCCTCCGTTCGCAACAGAAGCAACCGTTATAGGTGGTGCACCTCCTCCAAGAGCAACCCGGTCAGAAATCTTCAATTATGTTGAAACGGAACTTAAAGCCATTGAGCCTAATATGCCTGCCGCAAAGTCCAATGAATATGGCCGTGCCGATAAAGGTGCAGTTTGGGCCTTATTAGCCCGCCTGTACCTGAATGCAGGTGTTTATACAACTACAGCAAGATGGGCAGATGCAATGACATATTCCAAGAAAGTTATTGATGCCGGGTACACACTGATCACAGATTACACATGGCTGATGCGTGCCGATAATCACTTAAATACAAACGAGTTTATTTTCACGATTAATTATGATGGCCTGCATACACAAGGATATGGTGGAACAACCTTCCTGACTCATGCCTGCGTGGGTGGTTCTATGCCTGCTTCTTCTTTTGGTGTTGGTGGAGGTTGGAGCGGAACAAGGACAACAAAAAATTTGCCGCTTCTATTCCCTGATTTAACCGGAACCGCTGATAAAAGGTCACAGTTTTATACGTCTGGCCAAAGTCTCGAAATTACCGATGTTACAAGTTTTGTGAACGGCCTTGCAGTTACAAAGTATAAAAATTTAAAAAGGGATGGAAGCATTGGGCAAAGCCAGGATTTCTCTGATGTGGACATGCCATTGTTCCGTTTGGCTGAAATGTACCTGATTTATGCTGAAGCAGCATTACGCAGCAACGCTGATGTTACGGTAAAACAGACTGCACTGGGATATATAAACAATTTGCGTACAAGGGCATATGGAAATGCTTCAGGCAATATCACATTGGGACAAATGACAGAAGACTTTATACTGGACGAAAGAGCCAGGGAACTGTACTGGGAAGGTTTCCGTCGTACTGACTTGATTCGCTACAATAAGTTCACAGAAGGTACTTATCTGTGGCCATGGAAAGGTGGTGTTAGTTCTGGAACAGGTGTTGCTTCATACAGGAAACTGTATCCAATTCCTTCCAGAGATATTAACTCCAACCTGAATCTTATTCAAAACCCAGGCTATTAATCTTCTAAAAAAAACGCATATGAAAAATATATTAAAACTTATTACCGGATCATTCCTTCTGGCAGTATTATTTTCTGCCTGCAAGAAGGATGAGAATCAGGTTATTTTTGAGGGGGGTACCGCTCCGGTATTCAGTGTTTCTTCAACTGCTCCGTTAGTATTACTTAAGGCTAACAAGGATAATGTAGCTCTTGTATTCAACTGGACAAACCCCAACTACCGGTTTAATACGGGGGTAAGTTCGCAAGATGTTACTTATATCCTTCAAATTGACACGGCTGGTAAAAACTTTACCAGTGGAAATATTCAGGAAAAATCAATAGCAAATGATTTGTCATTTGCCCCAACTGTTAAGGAATTAAACACATTTCTGTCAAAGATGGAACTGGTTGCAGGAAGGCAATACAATGTAGAGTTGAGGATTAAGGCTACTCTGGCCGGAGGCACTGTTCCTCTTTATTCAAATGTGTTGCAAATCAAGATAACCCCTTACCTCGACTTTGCAGTTGAACCGCCAGGTACAGAAGCAGGGGGATATCTGGATGCAGGTTTGTGGGTAATAGGTAATTGTTTTGGTGCGCCACACTGGACTAATCCATTACCCTCTCCACAGGATGTGAAACATAAGTTTACAAGGATTGATGTTTTGCATTATGAGTTGATTATAGATTTTGTTGATCCCCCGGTTGGACAAACGGGTGGTTACAAAATGATTCAAACGCAAGGCGTTTGGGGAACCCAGTATCATGCCATGACAGCCGGTGCTGCCTTGTCAGGCGAGTTTGAAAAAAGAGATGACGATCCTCAATTTGCTTCACCTGGTGCCGGAAGATATAAGATTGAAGTGAACTTCCAGACTGGCAAGTACAAATTGACTCCACAATAATCAGTACAAATTAAAATACAGAAAATGAAAAATATTAAAAAATACCTTTCTGTTGTTGCTGTTTTGATGCTGGTAATAACAGCATGCGACAAAGTGAAAGACCTGCCATATTATGGCAACGGAACTGCCCCTGCATTAAGTTCGTCTGTTACCTCAGTTGTTCTTGTGCCGGCAGACTCCATTCTCGACAAAGCAACGTTTAACTGGACCAATCCAATGTTTGAAACAGATTCGGCCACGTATAAGTATGTGCTGGAAGTAGATACTTCATCTGCATTTGTGGCGCCTAAAAACTTTACAGTTTCAGGATTAAGGAACCTGTCTTTGAAAGGCCGTGATTTCAATAATATGCTTGTTAATTGGGGAGTACCTTTTGGCACTGCAAAAGAACTGAGCATTCGTTTAAAAGCATCGTATGCTAATAATAACGATATGAAGCTGTCAAATGTGGTAAAAGTAACCGTTACTCCGGTTGCACTGCCTTTTAATTTTACTTCAACAACCTATGGTACTTTTTTGCCTACAATAGGAAACAGGAATACGGAAGCTGCCTCTCTCAGTTGGGGAAAACCTGACTATGGAACGGCAAGGATTAAATATGAATTGCAGTATGATTCTGCCACAAAGAATTTCGCCAATCCAAAACTTATTCCAATTGGTGATGAGGTTTGGACGTACTCCATGACTTTCCTTACTGCCAATATTATGGCACAAAACAGCGGAGTGGCAAATGGCGCTACCGGAACAGTTGATGCAAGGATTAAAGCAACAGTAATAGGCACCGGACAAGTCTCCTATTCAACCACCCGCCAGTTTTCAATAAGGCCAACCTCAATGGTATTATACCTTTGGGTAGCCGGAGATTATCAGAAGTTTCCGCCATACGCAGCAAATTTGCCTGCTGGTAATACATGGGGCTGGGATCCGGCATCTGCACCAAAAATCGCATCAACTGATGGTGTAAATTATGATGGATATATCTATGTGCCGGCCGGCGGTTCCGGAGAATTTAAGCTTACTAGCCAGGCAGACTGGAATGGTACCAATTATGGAAGCGGTGGCGCTGGTTTAATTAGCGCAACTGGTGGTAACCTAAACTGGCCTGCAGGCACATATTTCAGGGTCCAGGTAAATACACAAGCTTTAACATGGAGTGCTACACCAATTACAACATGGGGAGTTATAGGTGATGGTACACCTGGTCAATGGAACACCTCAACTCCGTTAACCTTTAACACTACCACATTACTCTGGACAGGCAGCGTAACTTTTAACGCCGGCAACTTTAAATTCAGGGCAAATAATGGATGGGATATTAACCTGGGAGGTTTACAATCTGCCATGAATTATGGCGGAGATAACATTCCGGTTACATTGACAGGTGCTAGGACAGTAACTTTGGATTTAAGAAATGCTCCAAATTATACTTATACAGTTCTGTAAGCAAGTATAATATTTTATAAATGAAAAGCTGTCCTGCTCGGGGCAGCTTTTTTTATACCTTTAACTTTCAATTCTGTGCAAAATGAAGTCTATCCCTTTTCGAGTAATTATCAGCAGTCTTTTGTTTTCATTTCTTTTTTTAGTCTTATCATCATCTTCCTGCAAAAAAACAAAGGAGCCTTATCCTGAACCTCCAATAGCAAGTCCGATTGCAAAAGGTGCAGACATAAGCTGGCTCACTGAAATGGAATCAACCGGAAGAAAATTCTACAATAGCTCAGGTACAGAACAGGACTGTATTCAGATTTTGAAGAACCTTGGTATGAATGCTGTCCGGCTCAGGGTTTGGGTTAATCCTGCTGGTGGATGGAACGGAGCGGCTGATGTGGTGGCAAAGGCTGTTCGTGCAAAAAACCTGGGAATGAAAATTATGATTGATTTTCATTACAGCGACTCATGGGCCGACCCAGGTCAGCAAACAAAGCCGGCAGCATGGGCTTCACAGGATTTTGCAACGCTAAAAAATTCTGTTTACAATCATACCTATGATGTACTGACATCTTTAAAGAACAACGGAGTAACGCCAGAATGGGTGCAGGTTGGTAATGAAACAAACGATGGCATGCTTTGGCCCGATGGTAAAGCGTCAACCAATATGGCAAACTTTGCCGCATTGGTAAATAAAGGTTATGATGCTGTGAAAGCTGTTGATGCCAATATAAAAGTCATTGTTCATATTTCTAACGGACACGACAATAGTTTATTCCGCTGGATTTTTGATGGACTGAAGAATAACGGTGGCAAGTGGGATGTTATTGGAATGTCGCTCTATCCTGAAGTATCAAACTGGTCAACAATGAACTCTCAGTGCCTTTCAAATATTAATGACGTGATTGCCCGGTACGATAAACCGGTGATGATAACTGAAGTAGGCATGAGTTGGGACCAGGCCTCAGTTTGTCAGTCATTTATTGCTGACCTTATTAACAAGGTAAAATCAGTTGCTAACAATAAGGGTCTTGGGGTTTTTTACTGGGAGCCGCAGTCTTACAATAGCTGGAAAGGATATACAAAAGGTGCTTTTGATAACTCAGGAAAGCCGACTGTTGCGTTGAGTGCCTTTAATTAGTTCTGAAATTTTTTACTAAGCAATATTAATATCTGTTTTATGAAACAGGCCGGATTAGTGGTTTTAGTAAGCCTGCTGGCAATCAGCAGCTATGCCCAAAGACAAAAAATCAATTTTGATAACGACTGGAAATTTCAGTTTGGCCATGCTGCCAATGCTGAAAAGGATTTTAATTATTCTATTGCCACAATTTTCTCAAAATCGGGGGGTGCTGCAAACACAGCAATCGATCCAAAGTTTAACGACAGCAAATGGCGGACGCTAAATGTACCTCATGATTGGGCTGTAGAGTTGCCATTTGTTTACAAGGATATCCCGATAGCTATCGGGATTGACCTGATGGCTCATGGGTATAAGCCGGTTGGTGGTTTGTTTCCTGAAACGAGTGTTGGCTGGTATCGTAAACATTTTACAATTGCTGCTGCGGATTCCGGTCAGCGGTTTCAGCTTCAGTTCGATGGCATCTTCCGTGATGCAAATATCTGGCTGAATGGTTTTTACCTAGGCAATAACAAAAGCGGCTATGTAGGTGTTGCGTATGATGTAACCGACTATATCAATTTTGGGAAAAACAATGTATTGGTGGTACGGGCAGATGCTTCTCAATATGAAGGCTGGTTTTATGAAGGTGCAGGTATCTATCGCCATGTATGGCTGAATAAGTACAGCAATGTAAATATTGCAACTGATGGACTTTTTGCATGGTCTTCGGTAAAAGGGAATGTATCAACTATAACAGTTGAAACAACTGTGAAAAACCAGGAACTTAACCCGGCTGGCTGCACTGTTTACACTTACATAGCTGACAGGAGCGGAAAGAAGTTGGTACAATCTAAAGAACAAGCTGCTTCACTATCGTTAAACGGAACAGCAACAGTTAAACAAAGCATGGCTATCGCAGGAGCGAGGTTATGGTCATTGGAAGATCCTTATTTGTACAGGGTTGTTTCAATAGTAAAGCAAAATGGAAAAGTTGTTGACAGTATTAAGCAGCGGTTTGGCATTCGCACTATCGAAATAAAACCTAACGGTGTATTCATTAACGGAAAATATACTAAGCTCAAAGGAGTCAACAATCACCAGGATCATGCCGGTGTGGGCAGCGCAATGCCGGATTACCTGCAATACTATCGTATCAGTTTGTTGAAACGCATGGGGGTAAATTCGTACCGCACCAGCCACAATGCACCAACACCGGAGTTGCTCGATGCCTGTGACAGTCTCGGTATGCTGGTAATGGATGAACAACGTTTGTTAAACAGCAGTCCGGAGTATATTGACCAGTTTGAAAGATTAATAAAGAGGGATCGTAGCAGGGCATCAGTATTTATGTGGTCTATTGGAAACGAAGAAGGCTGGATACACACAAACAGTTTTGGAAAAAGAATTGCCCAAACATTAATCGCCAAGCAAAAAGAACTGGATCCAACAAGAACCTGCACTTATGCTGCCGACCTTGCTAATGTATATAAAGGAGTAAATGAAGTGATTCCTGTCAGGTCATTTAATTACCGGCATTTTGCTGTGGCTGATTATCATCGTGACCATCCCAACCAGCCGATTATGGGTACAGAGATGGGCAGTACGGTTACCACCAGAGGTGTTTATGAAAAAGATACCATCCGTGGCTATGTCCCTGACCAGGACATAACGGCGCCATGGTGGGCCAGCAAGGCCGAAGACTGGTGGACATTGGCCGGCCCTAACGATTACTGGCTGGGCGGTTTTGTGTGGACAGGTTTCGATTACCGCGGCGAACCAACTCCCTATCAGTGGCCAAATATAAATTCGCATTTTGGAATCATGGATATGTGTGGCTTCCCCAAGAATATTTATTACTACTACAAAAGCTGGTGGACAGATAAGGATGTGCTTCACATATCTCCTCACTGGAATTTCAGGGATAAAGGACCGGGATGGAATAAACCAAAGGGAGATCCGGTCGATGTTTGGGTAAACAGCAATGCAGATAATGTAGAACTGTTTCTGAACGGAAAAAGTTTGGGTAAGAAAGAGATGCCCCGTAACAGCCATCTGAAATGGACTGTTAATTACGAACCCGGAAAATTAGAAGCGGTCGCATATAAAAAAGGCAAACGTCTTTATAGGAAAGTTGAAACAACAGGAGTGCCTGCTGAGGTGGTGGTAACTCCATACAAAACCACAATACTTGCTGATGGAAAAGATGTGGCTGTGCTTAACATAACAGTGCTTGACAGAGATGGAAGAGAAGTGCCTGATGCCGATAACCTGATTAAGTTTGAAGTTGAAGGTCCTGGAAAAATTATTGGCGTTGGCAATGGCGACCCCAGCAGTCACGAACCGGATATTTGTGCCGATGGTGCCTGGCAAAGAACAGTGTTCAACGGTAAATGCCAGGTTATTGTTCAGGCAGGAACAAAGGCGGGCATGATTAAGTTTAATGCAAAAGCAACCGGGTTGTGGTCTGGCGGAACGGATATACAAACCATTACTACAGAAAGTGTATCCAAAGTATCGGCTGATAACAATTACAAACTGACAGCCGAACAGGCAAAGCCAGCGGAAGTGGGTAAGATGCTTGGTGCAGATATATCTTTCTTGCCGGAATTAGAAGCAAGGGGCATGAAATTCACTGACAATGGTATAGAGAAAGATGCGGTACAAATATTGAAAGACCACGGCTTAAATTATGTAAGGCTCAGGATTTTTAATGACCCTGCAAGAGATAGTGGTTACTCACCCGGAAAAGGTTTTTGCGATTTGAGCAATACATTAAAAATGGCCAAAAGAGTAAAGGCTGCCGGAATGAAACTGTTGCTTGATTTTCATTACAGCGACTATTGGGCTGATCCGGGTAAACAATACAAGCCTGCTGCCTGGCGGAACTTGTCTTTTGATGAGCTGAAAAAAGCAGTTTATGATTTTACAAAAGATGTGATGCAGCAATTAAAAGCACAAGGAACCACACCTGATATGGTGCAGGTGGGCAACGAAATCAACCACGGCATTATCTGGCCGGAAGGCAACGTAAGTAATTTCGACGGGTTGGCTCAGTTGGTAAATGCCGGAACAGCAGCAGTAAAATCGGTTGACCCTTCTGTAATCATGATGCTGCATGTGGCGTTGGGTGGGCAGAATGATGAGTCGGTTTTCTTTATTGATAATATGGTTAGCCGTGGTGTTCATTTTGATGTGATAGGTGAATCGTACTATCCCAAATGGCATGGCACACTGGAAGACCTGGAAACTAATCTGAATGATCTGGCAAAAAGATATAACAAAGATGTGATTGTGGTGGAATACTCAGCCCGCAAAGAAGATGTAAACAAGATAGCATTTGAAGTGGAAGGAGGCAAAGGAAAAGGCACCTGCATTTGGGAACCACTTAGTACCTGGGAGAAATTTTTTGATGAAAAAGGAAAGTCAAACGATTATCTGAAACTGTATGATGAAATAAGCAAAAAGTATATGAACTGATTTATCCGGGATGCTTTTTGTGGTAAATCTTGCCGGCTATTTTACACAAACAGTCGTTTGAATTGATTTTTATCAGTGATTTTATCAAGTCCCGGTTCTAATTTGCCGGGCTTTTTCACATATTTGAAAATAAAACAACCAAGATGGGACAATACAAAATACCTGCACAGATAGAAAAATATGTAAATGCTGAAACTACTGTAGTGCGTTCGCCCGGCAGAATTAATCTGATTGGTGAACATACAGATTATAACAACGGATTTGTGTTGCCAGCTGCCATTGACAAAGCTGTTTATGTTGCTATTGAGAAAAATACAGGAGAATCCATTTTTCTTCACTCCATTGATTTTAATGAATCTGTTGAAACAACTGTGGCTGATATAAAACCAGCATTTGGTCATTGGTCAACTTATATACTCGGTGTAGCGGCTCAGTTTATAAAAAAAGGATTGACTGTTCCCGGTTTCAAACTTACTGTTTATGGTGATGTGCCGCTGGGTGCCGGATTGTCTTCGTCTGCTGCTATTGAATGTGCCGTAGCTTTTGCACTGAATGAGTTGTTCGGTTTTGGTTTCGAAAGACGACAACTTTCATTGATTGCCCAACAGGCCGAGCATGAATATGCCGGAGTTAAGTGCGGTATCATGGATCAGTTTGCCAGTTTGTTTGGTAAGAAAAATAATGTAATAAGGCTCGACTGCCGTTCGCTGGAATACGAATATTTTCCGCTTGAGCTGAATGACTATACGGTTGTTCTTTTCGATACACAGGTTAAGCATTCATTGGCATCTTCTGAGTATAACGTAAGAAGAAGTCAGTGTGAAGCCGGAGTGGCAATAATTCAGCAGAAGTATCCCGCAGTAAAAAGTTTAAGGGACGCAACTATGCAAATGATTAACGAATGTATCAGCAAAGATGACCTTTCGTATAATCGTTGCAAATATGTGGTGGAAGAAATCACCCGTTTGCAAACAGCCTGTGAGGATTTGGTAAAGGGCGATGTTAAGGCTTTTGGAAAAGAAATGTTTGCCACACATGATGGTTTAAGCAGGGAATATGAAGTGAGTTGTAAAGAATTGGATTATCTTGTTGACTACGTAAGAGATAATCCGGCAGTAATTGGTGCGAGAATGATGGGCGGCGGATTTGGCGGCTGCACTATTAATATTATTCATAAAGAGGCCGTGAATGAAATTGTGACGAGTCTGAGTGCAGCTTATTTGAAAGATATGGGCAAGGAACTGAAACATTATCTTGTAAATATCGAAGACGGAACATCTGTTATTAAATAAATATTTTCAATTTCATCTTTTAAAACAAACAAATGAAAGAAGCTCTGTTTCATCTGCAATGGATTGATAAAGCTATCATGGCAATCTATTTTCTCTTTGTTCTCGGGATTGGCTGGGTGCTTAAAAAATACATGAAGGATGCCAACGCTTTTCTGGAAGCAGGCAGGTCTATGCCGGCCTGGGTGGCAGGCTTAGCCTTTATTTCGACTAACCTTGGTGCTCTCGAAGTAATGGGTATGACTGGTTCTGGTGCCAAGTACGGGATGCTAACCACACATTTTTACTGGATTGGTGCCATTCCCGCTATGGTCTTCCTCGCCATCTTTATGATGCCTTTCTATTATGGCTCAAAGGCCCGTTCGGTGCCTGAGTACCTGAAGCTTCGCTTTGATGAGAAAACAAGGGGACTAAATGCCATCCTGTTCGCAGTGATGACAGTATTGGCTTCTGGTATTTCAATGTATGCACTGGCACTCCTGATGGAAAAGGTACTTGGCTGGGACTTTAATGTCAGCTTATGGTTATCTGCTGCCATTGTATTGGCTTATACTTATCTCGGCGGTTTGTCATCTGCTATTTATAATGAAGTGTTACAGTTCTTCATTATTGTAATAGGACTGATGCCAATTGTATTCTTAGGTCTTCATGAGGTAGGGGGCTGGAGTGGTCTAAAAGAAAGTCTTGCGCCGATTGTGGCAGAAAAAGGATTTGCCGGAGATACATTTACCACAACCTGGAAATACACCGGTACTGCCGCAGGTAACCCAATGGGTGTGGAATGGTATGGAATATTGTTTGGTTTGGGCTTTGTATTGTCTTTTGGTTACTGGTGTACTAACTTTCTTATTGTGCAAAGGGCAATGGCTGCAGAATCAACAACTGCTGCCCGCAATACTCCATTAATTGGTGCTATACCGAAGATGCTTATTCCTTTCCTTATTATCGTTCCGGGTATTGTGGCCCTGGTGCTGATGAATAAAACCGGCTCCGGGTTTACCATCATGGAAAACGGTAAAGCGAATTATGACCTTACTATCATCAAGTTGCTGGAATATTATTTGCCAACCGGTGTGCTTGGTTTGGGTATTACTGCGCTGCTGGCTTCGTTCATGTCGGGTATGGCTGGTAATGTTTCTGCATTCAACACTGTCTGGACATATGATATTTATCAGAGCTACATCAGGCCGGCTACCAACGATAAACAGGCCGATGCCAAACATTATCTGAAAGTGGGAAGGCTGGCAACTGTATTCGGTGTTTTAGTAAGTATCGCTGCAGCATACCTTGCTGGTTTGTTTGGAAACATCATGGACTTTTTACAAACTATTTTCTCCATGATTAATGCACCGTTGTTTGCCGTTATCTTCCTTGGTATGTTCTGGAAGCGTACAACAGGGCATGGCGCTTTCATTGGTTTGTTAGGTGGTTTCTTCGTGGCGTTATTACACCATGGGCTTACTGTTCCTGCGGGTGCCACAACGCTGGTAAAAGGCGGCTGGATAAGTGTTGCACATACGTATCCTGTTGAAATGGCACAAAACTTCTGGACAGCTATTTTTGCCTGCGCTGCAGCCGCAATCATTACTGTAGTAATATCGTTAGGAACTAAACAACAAAAAACGGATGATGAACTGCGTGGACTTGTTTATTCGTTAACGCCAAAAATTCAGGAGGACCATGTGGTCTGGTACAAACGCACCAACACACTGGCCATATTTGTGCTGGTAATGATGGTTATATTGTCAATCTTATTCTGGTAATAATTAAAAATAGAAAACTATGTTAGATATAAGAATTCCAATTGGCCTTTTGTTCACAGTATTGGGAGTGCTGGTAACCGCTTATGGTATCATCACCAATTCCGATACAGAACTTTACACCAAGTCATTTCAGTACAATGTAAACCTTTGGTCAGGTTTAGTGATGCTGGTGTTTGGTGTGGTTATGTTATTAACTGTAAAGAAGAAAAAGACATAAGGTAAATGAATGGCCGGTTAGTCTGATTACAGGCATCCTGAATGATGGCCTGTATTTATAGCCTGCTGCTATTTAATGAAAAGCCGCTTCAGACATGAAGCGGCTTTTCATTAATAATATTCTGTCCTTTTATTGCTTTATGAATACAGCACTGGCGAGCTGATTTGATGACTGCACTACCAGCGAATACATTCCGGGTAAAAGATTACCCAGGTTAAAATCCCAGACATTTGTGCCTAATACTGCATTTTTTGTAAAGGTTAAAACAGCAATCCCTGTATTATTAAACACTTTAATTGTAACTGGTTCTGTAAACGCTGAGAGGAATTGCACATGCAGTGTGCTGATAACCGGGTTAGGCGATAAGGTTAGTATGGCCTGGTTGTTTCCCGGCACCATAATTTGTTTACAGATCTTTGTTTCGCACCCAAGTCTTGTTCTGATAAGCAGGCATACATTATAATTGCCTCCTTGTGTAAAACTGTGTGTAACTTCTCTTCCAACGGCCGAAGTGCCATCGCCAAAAGTCCAGTTAAAATACAGGGGTTCATCATTGGGTGAGTGAATACTTGTTCCTCTGAACAGGAATGTTCTTGGTGCAGCTAAAGAATCAGTCATAAAACCTCCGCAATGATTTGTTAGCGGCCGTATGATTATCTGCTGGCACTTGTAAGTAATACAACCATTTTGGAATATAACTTTAACACAAACATTATAAGTACCCGGGCCGGGATACCTGTGGGTCATATTGTAAACAGTTTGTGGCGGTTGAGTTGCTGACATTATTACACAGGTGTCTGTTCCGTCACCAAAGTTCCAGCAGATGCGTACTGGTTGTGATGGTGGATTTGATACTGGGGTTGCCTGAAAATGCCTTTCCAATGACGATATGGATGGCGAAATTTCAAACAATCCAACAGAGCAGGCAGGGGGAGGTGGAGGAGGTAATACAATTGGCCTGCATTTGTCTGATATACATCCGCCGTCGTATAGAATTTTCACACACACATTATACTGGCCAGGCTGGTTATAGTGATGTATTACGTTATATAATCCATTATAAGATGCGGGATAGTTAATACAGGTATCTGTTCCATCGCCGAAATACCAGCAGACTTTTATTGGTTTTTTATTGTTGCTATGCCATGGCAGAGCTTTAAGTGATACTGTTAAAGGCGTATTGGAAGTAGAGGGAATCGTTTCGTAGTCAGCCCTGCAACTGTCAATTGGCCCAATTTGTGTTTGTCGGCATAGGTTGGCTTCGCAACCACCATAGTAGCGAATTTTCACACACACAGAATAACTGCCCGGTTGCAAATAATTATGCGAAACGTAATATAGTCCGGTATAGTTTTCAGCATAATTAATACATGTGTCTCTGCCATCGCCAAACAACCAGCATACTTGTGATGGTTTTCTGTTTTGGCTGTTTTGGGGTATTGCTTTGAAAATGGCAGATAAAGGATTACCGCTGGTTGATGCCAGTTTTTCGAAATTTGCACTGCAGGATGTGACAGGCCCTGCCTGAATCAGCTTACACCTTGTTGAAAAACACCCGCCGGTATAATAGATTTTTACGCATACTTCATAATTACCTGGCTGCTGGTATGTATGTACTATATTGTATTGTCCGGTATAATTATTTTGGTAGCTGATACAAGTATTTGTTCCATCGCCAAAAGTCCAGCAAATTGTTTGTGGTTTCTTGTTGGCACTATGCCAGGGCAAAGCCTTAAAAGCAATTTGTAACGGAGAACCAGTGCCAGGCAACTGAATTCTTTCAAAATCAGCTTTACAACTATCAACAGGGGGTGGTGGTGGTGTAAGTAAAACAACCTGTTTACATTTTTCGGCAATACATCCGTCCTGGTACTTTATGCGTACACAAACATTATAAGGCCCCTGCTGGTAATAATTGTGAGTTACGGCCAGGAGATTGGCAGGTGGGGTTGTTGCCGTGATATTAATACAAGTGTCTGTTCCATCACCAAAATTCCAGCAAACCTGGGTTACTGGTTTTTGCGTACTATGCGATGGAATAGCCCAGAACTTCACTAAGTGCCTCAGTGGCGAAGAATTTGTTAATAGTGAGTCCCGATATTCGAAATTGGCACCACATTGTGACTCTAAAATCACTGTTTTGCACACTTCTGATGATAATACCGAATCGTTGGTGTTAGAGAAATACCTGAAAATTTTGAGGCATACATTATACACTCCTGTTTGCTGGTAATGGTGCTGTGTACCTGCCAAAGGAGGGGTTTGTGTAAATGTGCCATCACCAAAAAGCCAATAGGCTTTGCGGATTCCTGGTTCTGTGCCGATTACCGAGTTATTGGTAAAGGCCACTTCGTTTGTGACATTATTTACTGCAAATGTGAAGTAAGCAATATCAGGGGTTGCTTTGATTGCTGTAAGAGCAAAAAACAAACCTGCAACTAAGGAGTATAATTTTTTCATAAAGGCAATTTTTGGGAGATACAAAAAAGAAACCATACTGGCATAGTAATGGTTCCAACGCCTTTGTGACTAAAGTTACCCGGCTGCGTTTAACAGAGAGTTAACTTTTTTTAATAGGAAAACTACGATACTATCTTCTGGTGGTCAATAATGAACTGTATCAACTCTTCAATCGGTACATCAATTCTTGAAACAGCATCATTTATGTCTTCACGGCTTACCTGTGCTGCAAAAGATGGTGTTTTTAGTCTTTTCAGTACACTTTTTACTTCCAATCCTTCATACATGGTTGGCCTTATTAATGCTGCGGCATGTATGAACCCTGATAATTCGTCAATGGCGTAAATCATCTTATCCATTTTGCTTTCCGGTTCCACGCCAAAAACTGATGGCCCGTGTGATGCAATACAGTGAATCACATCTGGGTCAATATTTCTTCTTTCCAGTTCTTCGATAATAATCCGGCAGTGGTCATCGGGATATTTTTCCCAGTCGGCATCATGCAGTAACCCTGCCTGCTCCCATTTTCTGGCAGTAAGTTCATCAGCACCTTCCTTTTCTATTGACCAGGCTTTCATGTTGGCTGCCACTTGTTTCATGTGCAGGCGGAGCCGTTCATTAGGAACCCAGTCCAGTAATAAACCGTTTGCTTCTTCGTACGAAAGCAGGTTGCCGGTATTGATTGTATCGCCAAATACAATGCGGCCAAGATTACGGGATGACATTTTGTTATTGATATTTAAATTTTCCGGCAGTATTACTTAGCTAACTTTACCGGGCAGAAATGATTAATTATGGAAGAAAAGATACTAAAGGGAACTATTTCATTTGTCAATTTCGAAAAAAAATTTGCAACTATTGAGTACGAAGCAGGGACAAAAAAGAAATCTGTCACTTTTAAAACCAATCCAGAAGCAACGGGCAAGAAGGCTCAGTTTTTCCGGCCGGGAGATACGGTGAGTTTTCAGTTAAAACTGACAGACAGGGGCGATAAACAGACTGCTTATAATGTTAAGTTTCTACACAACACACAGATAAGCCTGCTGGTACAGAAAGCGGCCATCGAAAACCGCTTTTCTGGCTATTTAAAAAAGGTGGACGATAAGTATTATGTAAAGGAATGGAACAGCTATATTTTTTTTCCGATACAGCTATCACCATGGGAGGTGCCGCCTGTTGAAACAGCCGAAAATGAGGCCATTACTTTCAGGTTCATCAATCCGGAGAAGCCAAACAGCCTGGTGGCAGAACTTTTTTCTCATAACTATCTACCTGAATATAAAAAAGCTGTCCAGCATTATAAGAATGAGATTGCCATTGATACAGTGGTAAGCCGGGTTTTGCCACATGGCATATACCTGAATTTATTTGGTGAGCAAATGCAGGCCAAGCTTCCCTATGATGCCGCAAAAGACAGCAATGTTAAACCTGGGGATATCATACCTGTTCTTATTACGCATTTAACAAATACAAGAGTTGTGGTGAAGCGGTGTTCCTGATATATGGTAATAATTGGTGACATTATTCAGTTCTCTAATTAAGGAATTGACGGCCTTTAAGAGGATTTTTTATACGCAAATTCACCGTTGGATCTCATCAAATTTTTGAATAGTCAAAAAATTTATTGTAAATCAATTATTTATAAGGGTGCTTGTAAAATTACATCTCCGTTTCTTAGGTTAGAAAGTTGCTCAGCCTTACCTTTGCGCTCCCTTAAGGAATCCTTTGGGGTAAATTTCTAAACAGGCTATTCGGGATAGCGGAGGCCGATAAAACAAATCAAAATGAGCAAACTACATTTCACTACCAAACATGCGAACGAGGCTACCGTTAAGCGCAACTGGTACGTTGTGGACGGTACTAATCAAACCGTAGGTCGTATGTGTGCCAAAATTGCTGCGGTACTCCGTGGTAAAAACAAGGCATGCTACACCCCCCACGTTGACACAGGCGATTACATCATTGTTATCAATGCTGAAAAAACAGTACTTACTGGTAACAAAATGGACCAAAAAATTTATGACCACTTTACCGGTTATCCTGGTGGCCGTAAAGAAGAAACTGCTTCCGATTTACAGAAGCGTCGTCCTGAAGTTATTATTGAAAGGGCTGTAAAAGGAATGCTTCCTAAAAACCGCCTTGGCCGCAAGATGTACAAAAAATTATTTGTGTACGTAGGTGCTGAGCATCCGCATAAAGCACAACAACCAAAAGAACTTAAATTCTAAACCCCCATCTCCTCCAATAGAGGAGAGTAAAAAAATAATAAATGGAAAAGCAAAAAAACGGAGTTGGTCGTCGTAAAGAAGCTGTTACCAGGGTGTTTATCGCCAAAGGTGAAGGCAGCATTACCATAAACGACAAAGACTATAAAGTATATTTTCCGCTGGTGTATCTGCAAAACCAGGTGGAGCGTCCGCTGAAAACAATTGACGCTGCAGGAAAATTTGATGTGAAGATTAACGCTGCCGGCGGCGGACTGAAAGGTCAGGCCGAGGCTGCTATGCTCGGTATCAGCCGTGTACTGGTTGAAATCAATCCTGAGTTTCGTCCTGCTTTAAAAGCTGCTGGATTGCTGAAAAGGGATCCGAGATCAGTTGAACGTAAGAAGTTTGGTCATAAGAAAGCAAGAAGAAGCTACCAGTTCTCTAAACGTTAATCGAAGCAAACCATTTTTAAAAACGATCATTTATATACAATGGAAAATAATACATCCTTACAACAGCAACTTCTTGAAGCAGGTGTTCACTTTGGTCACCTCAAAAAGAAGTGGAACCCCAAGATGTTACCTTACATCTTTGCTGAAAAGAAAGGCATTCACATCATTGACCTGAACAAAACAGTAGAGTGTCTGCAGGAAACTGCTGCTGCTCTGAAACAAATAGCCCGCAGCGGTAAAAAGATTTTGTTTGTAGGTACCAAGAAGCAGGCAAAAGATATTGTTAACGAAAGTGCGAAGAAAGTAAACATGCCGTTTGTTACCGAAAGGTGGCTGGGTGGTATGCTTACCAACTTTAACACTGTTCGTAAGAGTGTAAAGAAAATGCAGAGTATTGAAAAAATGCTCAGCGACGGTTCTTTCGACAGCATTACCAAGAAGGAGCGTCTTACCCTCAGCCGTGATAAAGACAAAATGGAGAAAGTATTAGGTGGTATTGCCCAGTTGGGCCGTATTCCCGCTGCTTTGTTCATTGTTGATATCGGGCATGAGCACATCGCACTTGCTGAAGCAAAACGCCTGGGCATTGCCACCTTTGGTGTTGTTGATACCAACTGCGATCCTAACAAAGTTGACTTTGCAATTCCCGCAAACGACGATGCTACAAAATCTATCGCTATCATCGTAAACTATATCACTGCTGCAATCGCTGAAGGTCTTGCCGAAAGACAAGCTGCGAAAGATGAAGAAGTGGATGAAATGACAGATGATGAAAAAGAAAGGAAAGCAGCAAAACTGCTTGCCGAAGCTGAAGCAGAAGGTGGTCGTGGCGGCAGGGGCCGTGGCGGTGCAGGCGGCGGACAAAGACGCCGTACACCAGCAGGCGGTGGCCGTGGACCTGGCGGTGGAAGGAGATAATCCGGAAGCAGGAAGTCTGATGTCTGAAGACAGATTTCCAGAGAAGAATTTGTGTTTCATAATCAAGTTGTCAGGGTTGAGAATATTCCTACTTCAGATCTCAGACCGCTGACATCAAATTTCAAACTATGAGTACTGTAACTATAAGTGCACAAGATATTAATAAGCTTCGCCAGGCAACTGGTGCCGGCATGATGGATTGCCGCAAAGCTTTAACTGAAACAAACGGCGATTTTGAAGCGGCTATTGACTGGTTGCGTAAGCAAGGTCAAAAAGTGGCTGCAAAAAGAGGCGACCGTGAAGCAAAAGAAGGTGTGGTGATTGCAAAAACAACAGCCGACAACAAAGCCGGTATCGTTGTTTGTGTAAGTTGCGAAACTGACTTCGTTTCTAAAAATACTGATTTTGTTGCTTTCGGTCAGTCTATTGCTGATGCAGCAATTGCTAATAACGTTGCTACGCTGGAGCAACTGATGGAAGTTAAAATCGGTGATCTTTCAGTAAAAGAACTGGTGGACGAAAAACTGGCAACCATCGGAGAAAAAATTGGTATCACAAAGTTCGAAAGGGTTGATGCTCCTTTTGTGGCATCATACATCCACGGTGCATACAGAATTGGTGTATTGGTTGGAATAGATAAAGAAGCTGAAACTGCAGGAAAAGATGTGGCCATGCAAATCGCTGCGTTAAACCCCGTAGCTGTTGATGCGGCATCTGTTCCTGCCGATGTTATTGCCCGTGAAAAAGACATCATCATGGAAGTAATGAAGCAAGACCCGAAAATGGCAGGTAAACCTGATGAAATGCTGGCTAAGATTGCTGAAGGTAAAATGGGTGCTTTCTTTAAAGAGCAAACACTTACTGCACAGGCTTTCGTAAAAGATGGCAGCAAAACCGTTGAGCAATACCTGAAAGAAAGCGGCGATGTAAAAGTGCTTGGGTTTAAGAGGGTGGCTTTAGGCTAATTTTATTAAGCGATTATATTATTAAGCGTTCTGGTTTTCCGGAACGCTTAATAATATCATCATGCCTAAGTCAAGAACAAACCGGTGATTAAATCCCATCGGCAGCTTTATTCAAAACTCTTATCTTCGTGGCGAAACCTCCACACTATGTTACCAAAATACAAACGCATCCTCCTCAAACTTTCCGGTGAAGCACTAATGGGCGACAAATCTTTCGGTTTTGATACCGATGTTATTGCCCAGTATGCACAGGATATAAAGGCGATAATAGATATGGGAGTGCAGGTGGCCATTGTAATTGGCGGTGGAAATATTTACAGAGGATTAAATGAAGCCGATACCGGGATAGAAAGGGCACATGGAGATTATATGGGAATGCTAGCCACAGTAATTAACGGCATGGCAGTGCAAGCTGGATTGGAAAGGGTAGGTATTTACACAAGGCTGCAAAGCGCCATAAAAATGGAACAAATAGCAGAGCCATATATACGCCGCAGGGCAATACGTCACCTCGAAAAAGGAAGAGTAGTAATATTCGGTGCCGGCACAGGTAATCCCTATTTTACAACAGATACTGCTGGTTCTTTACGGGCAATTGAAATAAATGCCGATGTTATCTTAAAAGGCACAAGGGTGGATGGTATTTATGATTCAGACCCGGAAAAAAATCCGGGTGCTACCAAATTCAACGTAATCACATTCCAGGAATGTCTTACTAATAACCTAAGGGTTATGGATATGACAGCCTTTACACTTTGCCAGGAAAATAATCTTCCGATAATTGTTTTTAATATGAACAAGGAGGGAAACCTGCGCCGTGTTGTCACAGGTGAAAAGGTAGGGACCCTGGTAAAGGGATAAATACCAAGTATATTTACTACTATTTTTATTACAGCAACTACTATCTTGCAGGCTGTACCCAAAGCACACCTGTGAAAAACTATTAATAGCTATTTACCCGATTTCTAATAGTTTCCTTACTCGATGTACTGTTTATGGGGCCACAACTCACCCTTTCGCTGATAGAAATAATTGTACTCATGGTGGGTGCCATCACTCTTGGCATCACTATCCACTTCTTCATTGCAAGCCGTAAATCTCTCAGGGATGCGAAAGATGAAATATCTGGTAAAACAGGTAAGGAGCTTAATGAATGGAAGTCAAAGTACTTCAATGTAACAGAAAGAAGGGATGCAGAGTTTCTTTTATTGAAGCAGCAAATTCAGGAGTTAAAAGAGAATAATAATATTCTGGAAATTGAGGCCGAAGAGATCAAAAAAATCAATAAAAAAATTAAAGAAGAACTGGATGCTTTCAAAGCAACGTCAGCGGCTACCGAAACAAAAGGCCCTGGCTATATAGAACAGTTAAAAATGGCTCAGAACAGCCTGCTTGAACACAATGAGAAGATAAACCAACTTCTGGGGCAGATTGAAATTGTAAAAGAAACTGAAGAAAAGCAAAAAGAGGTATTACGGAATAACGAGGAACTGAACAACCAGATTGACGAACTAAAGTTTAAACTGTCGCAAAAAGAAAAGGAAATAAGCGGCATCAGGCAAAAAGAGAATCTTACAAGAGAGATGTCCTCTATGCTGGATAATGCCTATAATGAATTTGGGTCTTTGCAGGAGAAAATTCAAAAACTGGAAGGCCAGGTTACATCTTCAAAACGAATAAATATCGAGCATGAAGATTTGAAAGAGGAGTATTATAAGGTATGTCAGGACTATGAAGAATTGAAGAGGAAGAATTTTGGTTTAAATGCAGAACATAAAGAATTAAAAGAAATACTTATTGAGACTGAGGATAAACTGAAGGAGGCTAATTTTCAGCGTCAGCAATTGCAAAAAAAAGTGGCCTACCTGGAAGAACTTAATAACGACATGCAAAGCATGGCAGAAACAAATAGAAATCTCGAAACCCAGTTAAAACGGATAGGAGAACTGGAAAGTCAGTTAAATCTGCTTTCCGAAGAAAGAAATTTACTGATACAGCAAAAAACAAAAGCCGGTTAGCTTACATAACCACAAACTGACAGACTGAAATGCAATCTGCCAGTTTGAAAGTATATATTCTTAGCTGCTCTTTTTAGCTGCTTTTTTTACGGCTGTTTTTTTAGCAGGACGGCTTTTGCCGAATGATCCTTTAAAGCGTTTTCCTTTTGCGGTTTTTTTATCACCTCTTCCCATGTTGTTTAGTTTAGTTTTTAATGAATAATTTATTTATGCGTTTTTCTTCTTTTTTGCAAGAAGCGGTTTAAGTTCCTTGAGCGAACCTTTCAGCACAGATGAAAGATCTTTGCCGGTCTTAAACCGGGCTACAATCTTTTCCTTAATATTAATTGTTGTTTTTGTTTGCGGATTGTGTCCTTTTCTTCCTTCACGGTAAGAAAGCAGGAAAGTACCAAAGCCTACGAGTGTAACTTTACCGCCCGATTTCAGGGTTTTGGTAACGGCATCGGTAAAAGAATCCAGAGCAGCATTGGCCTGTGTTTTGGTAATACCGGCCTCTTCTGCAATTTTATCAATTAAATCTGCTTTGTTCATGTTGTTTGGTTTGGTGTTTTGTCAGAGGCGACAAATTTAGAGGCTTTTTCCTTTAGGAAAAATAATTTTCTTCCGGAAAACAGATAATATTAATCTTTTAAAATCTGCTGTGGATAAGCATTTCAGCGAAAAGAAGTCGCAGAATGGTTAGTCTGCCAACTGCATTACTGTACGGAAAGAAATTATCCTGTTTCCCCATTTTTCTAATGTCTTTTTTCGCAACTCGTCAGAAAATTTCTGAATATAACGGTTGTAAAGGGCCTTGCTTTTGGCTTCATACTGAACAGCATAGGTAAGGCCATCGGCTTCATCCACTTCTATAAGTTGTAAAATACGGGCATTGGCAAAACAGCCTGTCGCTTTTATCTCAGGAATATGTTCTTCTTTCATCCATTGCAGCCAGCTTGCGGCAATACTATGATCAACTTTGGTAGTAACGTTGTAGATAATCATTAATTGATTTTTATATCAAGATACACCGGGCAATGGTCGCTGTGTTTTACATCGGGATATATTTCAGCATCTTTCAGTTGCTTTTTCAAAGGTTCTGTAACAGTGATGTAATCTATGCGCCAGCCTTTGTTGTTCAGTCTTACGCTGGGAAAACGCTGGCTCCACCAGCTATAGCGGTGCGGCTCCGTATGAAATTCACGGAAAGTGTCAATCCAGCCGCTTCCTAAAAACTTCGTCATCCACTCCCTTTCTTCGGGTAAAAAGCCGGACGAGTTTTTGTTGCCTTTTGGGTCGTGTATGTCAATTTCTTTATGGGCAATATTATAGTCGCCACAAAGTATAAGTTTCGGGTGTTTCTTTTTCAGTTTGTTCAGATAGACAAAAAAATCATCCAACCACACATATTTAAACTGCTGCCGTTCGTCGCCGCTGGTGCCACTTGGAAAGTAAGCATTAATCAGCCGCACATCACCAAAATCAACCTGTACCACACGGCCTTCATCATCGGTTCCCGGAAAACCACAACCATACTCAACATGATCTGCTATTATCTTGCTGAAAATAGCCACACCACTGTATCCCTTTTTTTGTGCACTGAACCAATAATGATGGTAACCCAGCGCTTCAAACTGTTTAATATCCACATCGCCCTGAACGGCTTTTGTTTCCTGTACGCATATAACATCTGCCGGGTTTGTCTTCAGCCAGTCAATAAACCCTTTTTTAATAGCTGCTCTTATACCATTTACGTTATATGAAATAATTCGCATTACTTTTATGGTTGATTTAGCGGCAATTTATGTCAAATTGAAGAATATTTGTTTGTATGGCATCAGGAAAGCACAAAAGGAAACACCTCCGAAAGTCAGATTTAAAAATTTCAAAACGAATTAAAGCTATAATTCCTCCAATGGAACATGTGTACCTGGAAGGGCCGAAAAGCCGGGGGTATGAGTTCCTGTTTGCCTGGAGGGTGTTGCGGCAATTTATCAGGGGTTTTCGAAAACTGCATTTTATACGGCCATGCATTACAGTTTTTGGTTCGGCCCGTTTTAAGGAAGATCATAAATACTATGCTGCAGCAAAGGAGTTTGGCAAAAGGATAGCACAACTAGGGTTAACCACTATGACAGGCGGTGGTCCCGGAATAATGGAAGCTGCAAACCGGGGTGCTTTTGAAAATGGGGGACATTCGGTTGGACTTAACATCAGGCTTCCTTTTGAACAAAAGGCAAATCCTTATTTGCACACTTCAATCACATTTGAACATTTTTTTGTTAGGAAAGTGCTGCTGGTAAAGTATTCTTATGCGTTCATTATCATGCCTGGTGGTTTTGGTACACTGGATGAGTTTTTTGAAACACTTACCTTAGTCCAAACAGATTCAATCACGGATTTTCCTATTGTGCTTTATGGAAAGGAGTTTCATCAGCCGCTGCTTGAGTATATCGACCATATGGCTGAACAAGGCACTATATCCAAAGAAGATTTAAAGTTGGTACTGGTAACGGATGATATTGATGAAGCTATGGAGCATATCAGCAACTATATCAGCACCAATTATAAAGTAAAATATAAGAAGCGTTTCTGGTGGCTATTTGAAAAGAGTTAATGCAATGTGTACTTTTTACACAAAAGTTATAACTTCACACAAAATTATTGTGCCATGTTACCTAAAAGATTGCTCCTGTCAGTAGTTTCAATGTTTTTTGTTTTCTTAGCTAAAGCCGATATGACTTATACAACATTGTCTCCCAACGGAAATATTAAATTGGAAGTATTGCACCGCCAAAATGGCGATGTAGTGTACCGTGTGTTTTACAAAGAAAAAGCAGTGATAACCCCGTCCGGCCTTGGCATAAAATTTAAAGTACCGGAAGTAACGCTTACAAAATTCAAATTGCTTGCTGTCGATTCTTCGGTATTTGACGAAATATGGAACCCGGTTTGGGGCGAAACAAAAACTATTCGTAATAATTATAAACAGCTGGTGCTGAAACTTGCCGATAAAGGAACTTCAGGAATTGAAATGGCGATAACATTTCGTGTGTTTGATGACGGAGTTGGTTTCCGGTATTCTTTTCCGCAGCAAGCGAAACTGAATCATTTTATTGTAGCTGATGAGCTTACACAATTTGGCATGAGCGGCGACCACAAGGCATTCTGGATTCCCGGTGATTATGATACAAACGAGTACGGATACTATACAAGTAACCTGAGTAAAGTGGATGCCTCCGGCGGTGGATTTGCCCAGGAAATACATGCTAAAACTTCGTTTGATAATAATGCAGTGCAAACCCCGCTGATGATGAAATCGGCTGATGGCCTTTATATCAATCTGCATGAAGCAGCATTGGTTAATTATCCAGCCATGAACCTGGTGCTGAATAAGGAAACCATGACTTTCAGTTCTCATCTTGTTCCTGATGCAGTAGGTAATAAAGCTTATTTGCAAGCGCCGGCACAAACACCCTGGAGAACCATTATCGTAAGTGATAAGGCTCCTGAAATCCTGATGTCGAAAACAATACTAAACCTTAATGAGCCTTCAAAAATTGCTGACCCGTCATGGATTAAGCCTGTTAAATACGTAGGTGTATGGTGGGAAATGCATGTGGGCAAAAGCAGTTGGGATTACAGCGGCGGACAAGTGGGTAGTCAGCAGGCGAGTAAAGTGCCGCATGGAGCTAATACGGACAACGTAAAAAGGTATATTGATTTTGCCGCACAGCATGGATTTAGCGGTGTATTGGTAGAAGGATGGAACACCGGCTGGGAAGACTGGTTCGGCCAGTGGAAAGAAGATGTGTTTGATTTTGTAACTCCTTATCCTGATTTTGATGTGAAGGGACTGCAAAAATATGCAGCACAAAAAGGTGTGAAACTGATAATGCACCACGAAACATCAGCATCAGTTACCAACTATGAAAGGTGGATGGATACGGCTTACCGTTTTATGAAACAGTACGGCTATGATGCAGTTAAGACAGGTTATGTAGGAAGAATCATTCCCCGTGGCGAGCACCACGATGGCCAATGGATGATTAAGCATTATGAAAGAGTAGCGGCGAAAACAGCCAGTTATAAAATTATGCTCAATGCACATGAGCCTGTTCGCCCAACAGGTCTGCACCGCACTTACCCCAACTGGCTGGCCTGCGAAGCAGCAAGAGGAAATGAATTTAATGCCTGGAGTCATGGTAATGAGCCCGATCATGAAACCATACTTCCGTTTACACGGATTATGGGCGGGCCGATGGATTATACGCCAGGTATTTTCAAAATAAAAATGAGTTATTACAATCCCGAAAAGAAAGAGCAGGTGCATACAACACTTACCAAACAAATGGCACTGTATATTACCATGTACAGTCCGTTGCAGATGGCGGCTGACCTGCCGGAGAATTATGAGGCAAAAATGGAAGCCTTCCAGTTTATTAAAGATGTGGCAGTTGATTGGGATGAAACCAAAGTACTGGATGCAGAGCCTGGTGATTATATTCTTACAGCAAGAAAAGGAAAAGGGTCTGATAACTGGTTCATCGGTGCTATTACAGATGAAAATGCAAGGAGCCTTTCTGCTGAATTATCTTTCCTTGATGATGGCAAAGTGTACCAGGCGATTATTTACAGGGATGCAGATAATGCCGACTGGAAGAGCAATCCTGAAGCATATACGATAGAAAAGAAATTAGTCAATAGAAACTCTGTATTGGGTTTAAAACTGGCACCCGGCGGTGGTGCGGCTATAAGCATTATGCCGCTTACTGCCGAACAGCAATTGCAGATGAAGAAAGAAATAAAGGCACTTCCTAAAACTAAAAAGAAAAAATAATGACAGCAGTCGATATACTTGGTTACGCAGCCGGTGCCGTTACGGCATTCACCTTTTTGCCACAGGTTATTAAAACATGGCAGTCGAAGTCTGCAAAGGATATTTCTCTGAACATGTTCATTATTGCATTTGTCAATGAAATAATGTGGCTGGTATATGGCATCATGCTGAACAACTGGGTGATAATCTCAACAAATGCTGTAATGCTGATAATGTCGGGGGTAATGATAATGCTGAAACTGAAATATAACCACCGCTGATGAAGATTGATACTATTGTCTGGGATTTGGGAGGTGTACTTATTGACTGGAATCCAGGTTATGTTTTTACCGATAGTTATTTTGGTTCAGCAGAGAAAAAGCAATTCTTCTTTGAGCATGTTTGCACCCACGACTGGAACGAAAACCAGGATGCTGGTTATCCATTAGCAAAAGCAACTGATGAATTGGTGGCTGAATTTCCTGATTGGGGAAAAGCTATCCGTGATTTTTATGGCCGGTGGGAAGAAATGCTCGGCGGGCCTATAGAAGGCAACGTGGAAATTTTCAGACAGCTAAAACAAAATGCCAGCCTGAAGTTTTATGCACTTACCAACTGGAGTGCAGAGCTGTTTCCCATTGCAATGCAGCGTTATGATTTTCTAAAATGGTTTGATGGTATTTTAGTAAGCGGAGCTGAAAAGACAAGAAAACCCTTTCCAGAGATCTATGAGCTGTTGATTAACCGTTTTTCCATCGAACCGGCTCAAGCATTGTTTATTGATGACAATAGCAGGAACATTGATGCAGCGCAAGAATTTGGCTTCAAAGCTATACACTATCTGAATGTTGATCAGCTAAACAAGGAGTTGAAAGCAGTTGATGTCTTATAACTATTCCAAAACCGGTCGCAGCCATTTCTCTGCCTCTTCCAAACTCATTTGTTTTCGTCTTGCATAGTCTTGTAACTGGTCGTTACGTATTTTGCCAAGCCCAAAGTAATGACTTTCGGGGTGGGCAATATACCAGCCGCATACTGAAGCCGGAGGATTCATGGCAAGACTTTCGGTTAATTTAATGCCGATGTTCTCTGTAACGTTCAGTAATGAAAAAAGTTTCAGCTTTTCTGTATGATCAGGGCAGGCAGGATAACCCGGCGCAGGACGGATGCCTTTATATTCTTCTTTAATTAGCTGGCTGTTTGAGAGGTTCTCTTCTTTAGCATAGCCCCAGAATTCTTTTCTTGTTTTTTCATGCAGGCATT
>CALLZY010000061.1 GCA_937858715.1 uncultured Chitinophagaceae bacterium
GGGTCATCGGGCATATCGTTTTCTTCGTTCCACAAAGGATATTTGATTTTCTCTGTCAGGTTTCGGGTAGTGTTGCCATCCCAGGCAAAGTAGTTCCTGGCCTTGCTATCGTACCACATAATATATTTACCAGTAGGAGAAATATACTGCGGGGTGATTACACCAATCATATCTTTCTTCACTAACTTCCTGCTGCCGTCATTAACATTAATGGCATAAATATCTTTCTTAGTGTTGCCTGTCCACTGGCTTTCTATCCTGTTCCCAACATCTGTAACCCCTACAAACTGGTCGCCATCGCCTTCATTGGTTTGAAGTACATTGGGCAGTTCAACACTGGCTAACTGCCTTAACTCCTGCTTATCCAAATGATACACGGCTAAATAGTTCTTCTGCAGTTCCCGTTGCAGGTTAAACAACTGCTGTGTTTGTAAGTAATCATCTTTGTAATGCCACACATCAAGTTTTACCAGGTCCATTTCCACCAGTGTGGTGTCTTTAGGTGGCTGAACAGGCGCAGTACCAAAGAATAAACGGTTACCGCTCTTGCTGAAATTCAGGTTACCGTATTCGCTTACGGTCATTCCCAGTTTCATGCCGACAGCATTTTTGTCAACAAGTAAACCGGCGCTGTCCATACCGGTTTTATAATACCAAAGCTTATAAAACTTCTGAAGTTCCTTGGGTTTAGCATCCCTTTCAGCGAGATAAGCTAATTGTGAGCCGTCTTCCGAGAAAACAAAATTTTTGAACTCATTGCCGCCACTGCTTAGTACTGTTGTCTTAGCTTCTTTCAAATCATACAGCGTTACACTTACTTTGCTGAGTGAATCCTTTGGATTTTTCCCTTGCTCTATAACCAATTTGCCCCCTTTCTTGCTGAAATAATATTCCAGCACATTGCTAAAGGTTTTCTCCTGACCGTTTTCAAGGTTGCGGAGTACTAAATCAGTTCCTGCATCGGTTGCTGATGTGGATGGGTCATCGCCTTCAGCATCAGCGGGGTCAATGGCAAATAGTGAATCGTCAGATTCTTCTGCTATCACATCCTCATCTTTATGTTTCTTCTTTTTCTTTACCGGCGCTGATTGAATAACCTGTTGCAGGGAATCTATCACTTTAGTCAGGCTGTCAGCTATTTTCTTATCGGCAGATTCTGGTTTCTTTTTATCCGTATCTTTTTTCTCAACTGATTTTTCAAGCTGATATGCCACCCAGCCAGCTTCTTTCTCGGGAGTTTTATAACCCTTCACCCTTGCCACTTTCCACACACTGTCTTTACCAAGTTCAACAATGGCAAATGAATCTTTCGGCATTTCATCCGGCTTCTTTTTCTTGATTTTCGCATCCCTTGTATCTTTAAACAACGGCTTAATCCTGAAAATAGCAAAGCGGCTGTCATCAGTGATCACTGCATTATATCCCCTCGACACAGTTTTTTTATACTTCGCATCGGATGACTGAATAACCAGTTCATTGTCGCCTTCCTGGGGGTCAATTGTATAAACCACCCATTTGCCATCATTACTGATCATCCTTTCGCCAATTCGCTGCCAGCCGTCATAAACAGTATGGTCAAGCGGCTTTTTTTGGGCATTTAAAACCAATCCTGAAAAAATCAAACAGATAGTGAGGTAAAATCTAAATCTCATATAATAAAATTAAAATCTGCAATATCTTCAAACAATTCACTGAAATGATTGTTGTTTTGTATCACGAATATACTTTATGAAGCAGTTTGTTTTATTATTTATTGTCAACGGTTTGTTTACCGTTTCAATGGCGCAGAAATCCGGCTCTGTTACAGGTACTGTCATTAACAAAAACCTGCTATCGCCATTGCCCTCTGTCTCAGTTGAAATTGCAGGAACAGGTATGGGAACAAAGACCGATTCCAGCGGAAAATTCCGCCTTACAGGCCTATTGCCCAAGACCTATAACATAAGCTTTTCTTCAGTAGGTTATCAACCGCAAACACTATACAATATTGTTATTACCGCCGGTAACGAAATAAACCTGGAAGTTCAACTGGAACCAGAAATTAAAAAACTTGAAGACGTGGTGGTACGTAGTAACCGCCGTACTGCCGTAGCTGCCAGTCTAGAAACACCCTTAAGTGTGCAGCGGCTGACGACAGAAGAAATCCGCAGTAATCCGGGTGGAAATTTTGATATTTCAAGAGTGGTGCAGGCTTTGCCCGGCGTGGGAGGTACTGCAGGTAGTGTGGGCGGATACCGGAATGATATAATCATCCGCGGCGGTGCACCGAATGAAAACGTATATTACCTGGACGGCATTGAAATTCCAGTAATCAACCATTTTGCAACACAGGGCAGCGCCGGTGGGCCAACAGGCATATTGAATGTAAGTTTCCTGGAAGATGTAAAACTGAGTTCTTCAGCATTTGATGCCCGGTATGACAATGCACTTTCTTCGGTATTTCAGTTCAGACAGCGTACTGGCAACCCAAATAAACTGCAGGGCAATGTACGGTTAAGCGGAACTGAACTGGCCGGAACAATTGAAGGTCCGCTATCCAAAAACACCACTTTTCTTGCCTCCGCAAGAAGGTCATACCTGCAGTTTCTGTTCAAAGCACTCGACCTGCCCATAAGACCCAACTACTGGGATTTTCAATACAAAATCAATCACCGGATTGACAAGAAAACAACGCTTACATTTATAGGAGTTGGCGCCATTGATGATTTTGGCTTTGGCAAACCCCGTGAGGCTTCGCCTGAAAAATTATACATCCTCGATGCCACACCTTCTATCGAGCAGTGGAATTATACAATTGGGACCAGTATCAGGAGGCAGTTGAATAATGGCTATTGGAATCTGTCACTCAGCCGTAATATGTTTGACAACGGCATTGAAAAATTTGATGATAATGATGAAGGAAACGAGTTGAAAAGACGTACTGGCATTTTCTCACAGGAAATCGAAAACAAACTTCGCTTTGATGTAAATAAAACAATCAACGGATGGAAACTTTCCTATGGAGCCGCAGTACAGTATGTAAAAAGCAAAAACGACATTTATAACCGGCTTCGCAAGCAACTGACCGATCAGTTCGGCAATATCATTCAGCCCGAGATAGCTTTGAAATACAAATCCAATATTGATTTCTGGAAAATGGGGGCCTTTGCACAGGTTAGCAAACGCTACTTTGACAACAGGTTGAGTGTAAGCGGAGGCCTTCGCAGCGATATTAATTCCTTTACAGATGAAGGAATGAATCCCCTGACAACTGTTTCACCCCGTATTAGTTTTTCCTATGTACTTGCCGACAAGTGGACATTGAATGCTTCTGCCGGAACATACTACAAAACGCCTGCTTATACCATTCTAAGTTTCAGAAATAACAGCGGAACCCTTGTAAACAGGGATGCAGAATATACCCGCAGCACACACTACGTTATAGGCACAGAGTTTTTGCCTTCTCCGGCAACAAGGTTTACATTGGAAGCTTTCTACAAACATTACAGTCATGTACCCGTTTCTGTAAAAGATGGCATTTCGCTTGCCAATATGGGCGGAGACTTTAATGTGGTGGGAAATGAAGATCTGGTAACAACAGGAGAAGGTAACAGTTATGGCTTTGAATTTTTTGCCCAGCAAAAACTCACAAAGCGATTCTTTGGAACTTTTTCTTATACCTATTTCATCAGCAAATTCAGTGGAGCCAACGGCAAAGATATTGCCAGTGCCTGGGATAACAGGCATCTTCTATCGTTTATCATGGGTTATAAACTCAACCGAAACTGGGAACTGGGACTGAAATTCCGTTACCAGGGTGGCGCACCTTATACGCCTTTTGATATGACGGCCTCTCAGTTAAATTATCTCACTTATGGCAGCGGCATTCTTAATTATTCTAAACTGAATACAGAAAGGCTGGCATCTTTCCATGCTGCTGATTTGCGCATTGATAAAAAATGGAATTTCAAGAAAATGTCGCTTGACCTGTTTCTTGATGTAAGTAATTTTTATGGGGCAAAGAGTCCGGCGTTCCCGCAATACACATTTAGGAGAAATGCAGATAATACAGCCTTTGTAACAACTGACGGGCAGCCGGTTCAGCAAAATGGGTCTAACGCTATTCCTTTTATTCTTGCAAATGATGACGGAACTGTGATACCGACAATTGGGTTTATTATTGAGTTTTAACTCCTGTAATCAATCCGTATTGCCATAATCCCTGTTTCAATCCTTTATATTGAAATTTGCAGGCAGCAATATTCATTTTCTGCATCTCAGTGGCAGGTTTGGAAAAGTTTATTTTCTTCCACAACAGGTATAAACTGGCAAGAAAATAAAAACGGTACAGCCTGCGGCTGGAATGTGATGCTTCGTTCGAAATATCTCTGTACGCAATGTCCGAAAAGCCTGTCTCTTTCATATAAGCCGCAAACCTTTCAGGTGTTTCGAGATAGTTTACCTGCCAGCCATCAAGCCAGTTCCTGATAACAGGATTATCATTGTGCTCAAACAAAGAAACAAAACCGTCAGCCACAACTAATCTTCCTCCGGGTTTTAGCAGCCGGTAAGCCTCTTTAATAAAACTATCTTTACTCTCAGCATAGCAAATGCTTTCACAGCCCCACACCACATCAAAACTGGCATCAGGAAATGTGGTAAGGCAATAATCCATCACTTCAAAATTTACCTTATGCAATAGTTTTTTCTCTGCTGCATTTTTGTTGGCCTGTTGTACCTGCCTTTCGCTTAGAGTAATACCTGTAACAGTGCAACCGGTTTTATCTGCTAAGAAAATGCTGCTGCCCCCAACCCCGCATCCGGCATCAAGAACCTTATCTCCTGCTTTAATTGATGCAGTTTCCATCATCACTTCATTCATCCGCAATAAAGACTCCGGAAAAGATTTCACCTTTTTATCCCAATAGCCGTAATGAATGGCAAGGCTGTTGTTCAGGTCCCATGAATCCTTGTAAGCATTTTCTGTATCCCTGTAGTAATCAATTATCCTCTTGTGATATTCCTTCTGTTGCATTTGCCGTAAGTTTTCGCTCCACTTTTAGCAGTAAAAATAAATGAATCAGCAATGCGATCGCAATAACAACAAACCCAAGATAAAATTCATTGCTCAGGTATTTGTTTTCTTTATACACCATAAAGGCAAGCAGTATCCCGTAAACAGGCTCAAGATTATAAGTAAGGCTGACGGTAAATGCCGATAACCTTTTTAATGCACTTGCCGACAAGTGAAAAGCCCAGACTGAACATATCCATGCCAGCACAAATAGCCAGCCCAGGTTCTCCCATCCGGGCAAAAAGTTTTTCGATGGGAACTGGTACAAATACAAAGGCATCAGTAATGACAAAGTAATAAACCCACCGGTTTGCTGCCAGGTAAGCATGGTTTCCACATTGATACTTTTTAAAAATTCCCTGTTATAAATAGGAAACAATGCCGCCAGTATTGCTGATACAATGCCAATTGCTATACCGGTTTTGTATTGTGTGTCGAAATGGAAGATTATGTAGATTCCGCTTAATGTAATGAGCCCAAGCAGTAATTCTATCCAGTTCAGTTTCTTTCTAAGAATAAGCGGTTCAAAAATGGCAGTAAAGAAACTTACTGATGAAAAACAAACCAGGGCAATTGAAACATTTGAATACTTTATGGCCCCGTAAAATGTAACCCAATGCATTGCTGCTATAAAACCAACACCGGAGATTTTAAGAATATCCCTAAAAGATATTCTTTGAAGTTTCTCAGTCAGGGAAAACAAAAGCCACATAGATGCGGAAGTGATTAATAACCTGTACCAAACCAGCAAACCTTCATTCAGTGTAATAAGCCTGCCCAGAATTCCGGTAAACCCCGCAAGGAAAACAGCAATGTGCAGTTGAATGAAAGCTTTTCTCATTACTTAACAAAGATTTTTGAAACACATAGGACATAGGTGCATAGGACTTCGCATAGTAATCTATAAGTCAGGAAGACCTGAAAAAAACTGATTTACAAAAGTTTTCTGTCCTTCCTTAAAAATATTTGTACAATGAAAATTAATCAAAATCCCCTTTGGCTTTTCAAGCATTTGCATATAAGAGAGAATTACAGCCTCATGAACCGGCAATATCCCTTCCTGGGCTTTGAGTTCAACACAAAGAATATCTTCAACTAAAACATCAAGCCTCAATTCCGTGTCTAAATCAATCCCTTTATAGTGTAATGGCACCCAAATCTGTTTCTTAAAGGCGATACCCTTTATTTCCAGTTCCCTGCAAAAGCATCTCTCATAAATACTTTCCAGCAGTCCGGGACCCAAAAATTTGTGTACCTCAATGGCACAGCCAATAACTTTGTAAGTGAGTTCATCTAAATACTTCTTCGTAATCATTGGCTATGTGATTAACTATATTTCTATGTCCTATGTGGTAAATGCGTTAGCGTTTGACCCTTTTATGATAGTCAGTAAACAAACTATACCAGCGAAGTTTAAGTACACCAAGGATTCCTTCTTTTATAATTCCCTTATTCATTTTTGAGGTGCCATAAGTCCTGTCCTGGAAAATGATGGGTACTTCTTTTATTTTGAAACCAAGTTTCCAGGCGGCAAACTTCATTTCAATCTGGAAAGCATAGCCAACAAAATGAATCTGGTCGAGGTTAATAGCATCAAGCACTTCCTTTTTGTAACATACAAATCCGGCTGTGGTGTCTTTAACCGGCATCCAGGTAATAATTCTTGTATAGAGTGAAGCACCTTTCGATAATGTAATACGGTTGGCCGGCCAGTTTACCACACCACCTCCTTTCACATACCTTGAGCCAATCGCAACATCAGCACCCTTGTTTTTGCAGGCATCGTATAGCCTTACCAGGTCGTTGGGGTTGTGAGAGAAATCGGCATCCATTTCAAAAATAAACTGATAGTCTCTTTCAATCGCCCAGCGAAAACCATGAATGTATGCAGTGCCCAGCCCCAGTTTTCCTCTTCTCTCCTCAATAAAAAGCAGACCGTCAAATTTTTGCTGCAGGTCTTTTACAATTTGCGCCGTCCCGTCAGGAGAGCCATCATCAATTACCAGTACATGAAAGCCCTCATTCATATTGAACACGGCGTGAAGAATATTCGAAATATTCTCCTTTTCATTATAAGTAGGTATGATGACTAACTTCTCCATTTATTGAACCGAATTTACAAAAATCGTCATTGAGATTATTCTTCCTTAGCCGTAAATGAATATTATCCTTTTTTTAGCATTGTCCTGGTGTATATCTCGGTAAGTTTCTGCTTGGTATGCTGTGGAAAATCACCCTTCATCATCCAGTCGTAATATTGAGGCTCTGCCTTCAACACATCTGCAACCGGACGTCCCTTATGCTTACCAAAATTGAAAACCTCAACGCCATTTTCAAGAACAAACCTTCTGGCAAAATCCACGACCTGATCCTCACCAATTACCTTCAGTATCGAGTCAACATTATTTCCCAATTCAGGATATTGTTCAATCTGTGCTTCGAGAATTTCATAGGTGGCAGTTGCATCGGCTTCGGCACTATGAGCATCATCAAGAGTTTTTCCGCAATAGAACTTATAAGCAGCACTAAGAGTCCGGGGCTCCATTTTATGATAAATAGTCTGAACATCAAGCAGCTTACGGTTTTTCATATCAAAATCTACCTGTGCCCTTAAAAACTCCTCCATCAGCAATGGAATGTCAAACCGGTTTGAATTATACCCGGCAAAATCACATCCGTCCAGCATTTGCTTCAGTTCATGCGCCACTTGTTTAAATGTTGGCGCATCTTTTACCATTTCATCAGTAATGCCATGTACATCGCTGGCCCCTTTAGGAATAGGAATTTCAGGATTTATCAGCCTGCGTTTAACACTTTTGGTTCCATCAGTAAGGATTTTAACAATGGCTATCTCCACAATTCTGTCTAATCCGGGATTGACACCGGTGGTTTCAAGATCAATAAATGCCAGAGGTTTTTTAAGTTGAATCATTTTTAGGTTTTCTTTATAACTTATTGAAAAGTGCGGTAAAGTTAGTGGATTAATCAGTATTCAGAAATCATATTAACTAATTGATTTTATTCATACTAGAATGAAATCAGCATTTAGAAAACGTTTTATTACTAAGAAATTTCCCTTGTCCTAACGAATGTTGGTCTGATAAATGTGGGTTATCAGTTGCATTCCTCATACCGAACTATACCTTTGTCATGCCGCAATAGCAATAATCGGCACATTAATACGTTAATCCAAAAAATATCACAATGAAAAACAGATTATTTATAGCCGCATTGATCCTTACACTGGTTTCTATTTTTGCATCTTGCACATCACAGAAATATGGTTGTCCCGGTGTTCAGCAGGCTAGTGCCCGTTTCAGAGCCTGATTTCAAAGTTGCCTGTATTCTATTTTCCCTTATTTTTGCACCCAATGATAAGAAACTTACATACTCATCATCATTTCTTGCTCTGCCAGGGTAGGCCGTGATGTAGTGGTATAATCATATTTAAGGGCTTACTCAAAAAGTAAGCCCTTTTTATTTTAAAGCATATGTTATGAGTGAAACGTTAAAAATTGCAGTGCAGAAATCAGGCCGGCTATACGAAGGCTCCATGAAACTGCTGAAAGAATGTGGTATTGAAATCAGTAACGGCAACAATCAGCTTAGGGTGCTGGCTTCCAATTTTCCGGTTGAAGTTTTTTTTCTGCGGGATGACGATATACCCGAATATGTGCAGGACTCAGTAGCTGATATTGGCTTTGTAGGTGAGAATGTAGTGTACGAATCAAAAAAGGCGGTGGACTGTATAGAAAAACTTGGCTTTGGCAAATGCAGGCTTTCGCTGGCTGTCCCCAAAAACGGGTTAATGAAGGCACCTGCTGATCTGAACGGGAAAAGAATTGCCACTTCCTATCCAAACATTTTGTCAGCTTATCTTAAGAAAGAAAATATCAACGCCACAATACATGAAATCAGTGGCTCGGTTGAAATTGCACCAAGAATTGGTCTTGCTGATGCGATTTGCGACCTGGTAAGTTCGGGCAGCACCCTATTTACAAACGAACTGAAAGAGATTGAAACAATTCTTTCCTCTGAATCAATCTTGATCAGCAACAATAATCTTTCTGATGAAAAGAAAGTAATCCTCGAAAGCCTGCTGTTTCGTATCCGTTCCGTAAAGAAAGCGAAGAATAACAAATACGTACTGCTGAATGCACCCAACGATAAACTGGATACCATCTGCAGCTTGCTTCCAGGCATGAAAAGCCCAACCATCCTGCCGCTGGCAGAATCTGGCTGGAGTTCGGTACACTCAGTAATAAGCGAGACAGACTTCTGGAATATAATTGAAAAGCTGAAAGCCAACGGGGCACAGGGAATCCTTATTGTTCCAATTGAAAAAATGATCCTTTGATGAAGACTTATATAAACCCGGCAGAGAAACGCTGGCCCGAACTGGCAAAAAGACCTCTTGCAGATAATGCTTCTTTGACAAAAACTGTCAGCGCCATTCTTGATGCCGTAAGAAAAAAAGGGGATAAAGCCCTTTTTGAATACAGCAGTCGGTTCGACAAAGTTGTTATAGACAAATTGGAAGTATCTGCTGATGAAATAGAAGATGCTGGCAAACAACTTTCCCCTGATTTAAAAAAAGCGATACAAAAAGCAAAACAAAACATCACCCTTTTTCATAAAGCACAACAGGAAACAGTAAAAAAAATTGAGACCATGCCCGGTGTTAACTGCTGGCGCAAACCGGTTGCCATTGAAAAAGTGGGTCTCTATATTCCCGGTGGCTCTGCCCCGCTGTTTTCAACTGTACTCATGCTGGCAATACCCGCAGACATTGCTGGTTGCGAAGAAATCGTTCTATGCACTCCGGCGGATAAAGAAGGTAAAATACATCCCGCAATTTTATACTCGGCCAAATTGTGCGGGGTAACAAAAATTTTTAAAACCGGCGGGGCACAGGCAATTGCTGCTATGGCTTATGGCACAGGATCAGTTCCAAAAGTGTTCAAGATATTCGGGCCAGGCAACCAGTATGTAACTGCTGCGAAACAATTGGTGCAACAACAGGGTGTGGCCATTGATATGCCGGCAGGCCCGTCTGAAGTGTTGGTTATTGCTGATGAAACAGCCATTCCGGAATTTGTAGCGGCTGACCTCTTGTCACAAGCTGAACATGGCCCGGACTCACAAGTAATCCTGGTGACCACATCAAAAACTTTTGCTGAAAAAGTAACAACTGAAATCAGCCGGCAAATAAAACAACTCCCAAGAAAAGGGATTGCAACTGCAGCCTTAAAGAACAGCAAAATAATTATTGTTGACAGTCTTGAGAAGGCTATCCGTTTTTCAAATAGCTATGCACCGGAACACCTTATTTTGGCCTGCACCAATGCCGAAAAGCTGTCTGCAATGGTAATATCTGCCGGTTCTGTATTTATTGGAAATTATTCTCCCGAGAGTGCAGGCGATTATGCCAGTGGCACCAACCACACATTGCCCACAAACGGGTATGCGGCCATGTACAGTGGCGTTTCATTGGATAGTTTTGTCAAGAAAATAACTTTCCAGAAACTATCAAAAAAAGGATTGAAAAATATTGGCGAAACCATTATGGCGATGGCAGCAACTGAAGGATTAGAGGCGCACAGAAATGCAGTAGCTATCAGATTAAAAAACAAAAATCAGTATGGAATTTAATATAGAACAAATAACAAGAGAGAATATCAGGAAGATGACACCCTACTCATCGGCCCGCCACGAATTCAGCGGCACGGCTTCTGTCTTCCTTGATGCAAATGAAAATGCATTTGGCTCTCCCCTGCCGGAAAGTTACAATCGCTACCCTGACCCGCTGCAGCAAAACCTGAAAGATAAAATCAGCCGCATTAAAGGAGTGCCTTCTGAAAATATTTTTTTAGGGAACGGCAGCGACGAAGCGATTGATTTGTTATTCCGCATTTTTTGTGAACCAGGCAAAGACAATGTCATCATCTTCCCTCCCACTTATGGTATGTATGAAGTTTGCGCTGAAGTAAACAATGTGGAAGTGCGTAAGGTACCGTTGTTGGAGAACTATCAGTTAAATCTTGATGCGGCAGAACAGGCGGTTGATGAAAACACAAAACTGATTTTTGTTTGCTCACCAAACAACCCGACTGGCAACAGTATATATAAAAACGATATTGAGATACTGTTGAATAATTTCAATGGCTTAGTAGTGGTGGATGAAGCATATATCAATTATGCCAAACAAAAAACGCTTATCTCTGAACTAACCGAATACCCCAACCTCGTTATCCTGCAAACACTATCCAAAGCCTGGGGGCTGGCGGGCTTGCGGCTGGGAATGGCCTTTGCATCTAAAAATGTGATTGATTATTTCAATAAGGTAAAGTACCCGTATAACATCAACACCGCAACACAAAACCTGGCGTTGGAAGCATTGAATAATATAACAGGCGTTAACAACTGGATAAGGACAACGGTAACCCAGCGGGAATGGCTTGCTAATGAACTGACCGCACTGCCATTTACACAGCTTGTGCATCCATCCGATGCCAACTTCCTGCTGGTTAAAATGATTAATGCAAAAGGCATTTATGATTATCTCACAGGAAAAGGAATAATTGTCAGGGACCGTTCTAAAGTTATCCTTTGTGAAGATTGCCTGCGGATAACTATCGGTACTCCGGAAGAAAACAAACAATTAATAGAAATCTTAAAAACTCTTTAGCTGGTTATGAAAAGAGCAGACTACAATTCCCCCTTTAGGGGGTCAGGGGGCAAGAAGGTTTTATTCATAGACAGAGACGGGACTTTAATTAATGAAGCACCGCCCACTTACCAGATTGACTCGTTTGACAAACTGGAGTTCTATCCTGGCATGTTTACCTGGATGAACAGAATAGCCACCGAACTCGATTTTGAACTGGTGATGGTAACCAACCAGGATGGTCTGGGTACTGCTTCATATCCTGAAAACACATTCTGGCCCATTCAGCAATTCGTTTTAAAAAGCCTGGAAAATGAAGACATCATTTTCAGCAATATTCATATTGACAGAACCTTTCCAGCTGATAATGCCCCGACCCGAAAACCGAACACAGGTATGCTCACCATGTATCTGGATAACGGACAATATGATATTGCAGGTTCTTATGTAATTGGCGACAGGATTACAGATGTGCAACTGGCAAAAAACCTGGGGTGCAAAGCTGTTTGGTTAAACAACGATGCGCATCTCGGCGCTGCAGAACTTTCGGATAGCCTGTCTGAATTACAATCAGTCATTGCTTTAGAAACAACAAACTGGAAAGCTGTCTATGAGTTTCTGAAACTGGGTCAGCGTACCATCCAGCATGAACGAAACACAAACGAAACAAAAATCAGTCTTTCGCTAAACCTTGATGGTAACGGAACGGCAAATATTGACACAGGTCTTCATTTCTTCAATCACATGCTGGAACAGCTCAGCCGCCACAGTGGTATAGACATGACTTTAAAAGTAAATGGCGACCTGCACATTGATGAACACCATACGATTGAAGACACAGGCATTGCCCTTGGCGAAGCTTTTGCCCTTGCCTTGGGAAATAAAAAAGGCATTGAACGGTATGGCTTCACCCTGCCAATGGATGACTGCCTGGCGCAGGTCGCCATTGATTTTGGCGGACGAAACTGGCTTGTTTGGGATGCAGATTTTAGAAGAGAAAAAGTTGGCGATATGCCTACAGAAATGTTCTTTCATTTCTTCAAGTCTTTTTCTGATGCAGCCAAATGCAACCTCAATATTAAAGCTGAAGGCGGGAACGAACATCATAAAATTGAATCCATCTTTAAAGCCTGGGCAAAAGCCATAAAGGCCGCAGTAAAACGTGATGCCAATAACCAGCAACTGCCCAGCACAAAAGGAATTTTATAATGAACACAATAATCATAAAATACAATGCCGGCAATATTCAGTCTGTGCTTTTCGCACTGGAACGGCTGGGCGTAAAAGCCACGGTAACTGATGATGCTGCAATAATAAATTCTGCTGATAGAATCATCTTTCCCGGCGTTGGAGAAGCCAGTACTGCAATGCAATACCTCAAAGAGAGAAATCTGGATACAGTCATCCGGTCATTGCAGCAACCGGTGCTGGGCATCTGCCTCGGCATGCAGCTGCTCTGTAATCATTCTGAAGAAGGAAATACAAACTGCCTCGGAATTTTTGAAAATGTTTCAGTAAAAAGATTCATACCGGTCTGTAGCAGTGACAAAGTGCCGCAGGTCGGGTGGAATACTATTACAAATTTGAAATCACCACTTTTCAGAAACGTACCCGAAAACAGTTATTGTTATTTCGTTCACGGATATTATGCTGAGGAAAGTGAGTACACAATCGCATCAACAAACTATACCAGGCAATACAGTTCTGCATTACAGAAAGGGAATTTCTTCGGTGTGCAGTTTCATCCGGAAAAAAGTGCGAAGGCAGGAGATATTATTTTAAAGAACTTTTTATCATTATGACAAACACAACATCTGTAATAAAAGAAAAAAATAAACTTTCGAAGAATTTCGGCTTCATCATTCCTGCTATAGACATCATCGAAGGAAAATGTGTACGTCTGTCCAAAGGCGATTACAATCAGAAAATAGTGTACAACGAAAACCCGCTGGATGTAGCGTTGCAGTTTCAGGACAGTGAAATAAAACGGCTTCACCTGGTTGACCTAGATGGAGCCAAAGCAGGCAATGTAAAAAACTGGAAAGTGTTGGAAAAGATTGCTTCAAAAACAGAACTCCGCATAGATTTCAGCGGTGGCATCAGCACTGCTGAAAACGCAGCCATCGCTTTCAGTTCAGGTTGCAGTTGGGTAGCCGTTGGAAGCATTGCCGTAAGAAACGAGGCGATTTTCAGTGACTGGCTTAACGAATTTGGGGCCGACCGCTTTATTATCGGGGCAGATGTGAAAAATGAGAAGATTGCTATTAAAGGGTGGACAGAAACAACTGAAATGACTGTGTTTGAACTGATAGAAATCTATATAACAAAAGGTGTGAAGCAGTTCTTCTGTACAGACATCAACAAAGACGGAATGCTGCAGGGCACTGCACTGCCGCTTTATAAGAAAATATTGAACCGGCATCCTTCTATCGATCTGATAGCAAGCGGTGGCATTTCAACCGTAGAAGAACTGGAAGAACTGAGGGAAGCCGGATGCGAAGGTGCTATTGTTGGCAAGGCCATTTATGAAAATAAAATTGAGCTGGCCGCACTTAAAAAATTCCTGTAACATGCTAACAAGAAGAATCATCCCCTGCCTCGACATAAAAGACGGACGAACCGTAAAAGGCACCAATTTTGTACAGCTGCGGGATGCCGGCGACCCGGTAGAACTCGCCATCCGCTATTGCGACGAAGGTGCCGACGAACTCGTCTTCCTCGATATTACCGCAACCACGGAAAAAAGAAAAACACTGGCAAAATTAGTCAGGGATATTGCCACACATATCAACATACCTTTTACAGTTGGCGGTGGGATAAATACGGCTGAAGATGTGACAATGCTTTTGGAAAATGGTGCGGATAAAATATCTGTTAACACTTCAGCAGTCCGCAACCCCTCGCTGGTGGACGAGCTGGCAAAGAATTTTGGCAGCCAGTGTGTGGTGGTGGCTATTGATGCAAAAATTATTGATGACACCTGGAAAGTGGTGACGCATGGGGGACGGACTCCCACTCACTTGCTGGTGACAGACTGGGCAAAAGAAATCACCAACAGGGGTGCCGGTGAAATATTGCTTACTTCAATGGAAAATGATGGAACAAAAAATGGGTTTGCAGTTGAACTGACTAAGGAGATTTCAAATGCGGTACACATTCCTGTCATTGCATCTGGTGGTGCAGGAACGATGGAGCATTTTGCAACCGTTTTCCAGAACGGAGATGCCGATGCTGCCCTCGCAGCAAGCATTTTTCATTTTGGCGAAATAGCCATACCGGATTTAAAACGATATTTACAGCAACAAAATATATCGGTAAGAATATGAAAACTGTCATTACCATTATAACAATAACACTGCTGATTGCGCTGTACCTTTTCTGGCATTTTGAAAACAATCGGAAAAGAAAAAATGCAGAGCATCATGAAAGAAGACAGGAAGAATTTGACAACCTCCTCAAAACCTTAAAAGAAAAAAATCCTTCGGCAGAATAATAATAAATACAAACATGAACATCAATTTTTCAAAATATACTGACGGCCTCGTTCCTGCTATCATACAGGATTACACAACAGGCAAAGTGCTGATGCTTGGTTTTATGAATGAAGAAGCATTTCAAAAAACTAAAAATGAAAGCACTGTTACCTTTTTCAGCCGCAGCAAACAAAGGTTGTGGACAAAAGGCGAAACCTCCGGCAACTTTCTGCGGGTTAAGAGCATGTTGACAGATTGTGATAGTGATACGATTCTGATAAAAGCAGAACCAACTGGTCCGGTATGCCATACCGGGGCTGATACCTGTTTTAATGAAACCAACCCTGGCTTTTCCTTAGAAAGACTGGAAGCGGTAATTGCAGACAGGAAAAACAACCCGGATGAAAAATCATATACAGCTTCCCTCTTTGCCAGAGGTATTAATAAGATTGCTCAAAAAGTGGGTGAAGAAGCGGTGGAACTCGTAATAGAAAGCAAGGATGACGACAAAGAAAAATTCCTGGGCGAAGCAGCCGACCTGATGTTTCACTACCTGGTGCTGCTGCAGGCAAAAGGTTATAAGTTGGCAGATGTGATAAAAGTTCTGACGGCCAGGTACAAAAAATAAAAGCATTAGGGAACATACAGCTTATGCTTGATAGCATAAACAACTCCTCCGATTGTTCCCCTGATTCCGGATATACTCTTGATAAGTGCCATGCTTTTTTATGCTTTTACAAACTACTGTCCCATAAAGATGAGGGATAGGCATTTTCACCTGTAAGTCTGTTGATGCAGTTTTGAACAATTTGTTTATCAGCCTTATAGGTAACTCCAAACCATTTTTCAGAAGTAACAATTGCATTGATTTTTCCTCTTCCTTGCTTTATAAACTCATCGCCGACAAACGAAATAAAAAACTCTGATTTGGGATCCTGTATATGCTTGGTCAGAAACTCATGAAATAATTCTCCGGAAAAATCAAATACGGCAGGGCTAAAACACCAGAAGTTCATAGAGGTTTTTGCATTCGCACTCCAGACATGAAGTTGCCCGTTTTCTTCAGATATGATACGCCCATCTTGTTTATATACTTTAAGAAGTTCTCTGACTGAAGTTATGCTACTATTATTGTCCGTTTCGCAGATACCACGGCTTACCGGACCATAATCAGAGAGAGTGTTATTAAGCTCATAACAGATGTTTGCCCACAAAATGGAAGACACCTGATCAGAAAGAAACTTGTAAGCCTTTTTGAAAGCATCCTTTCCATAAAAATCATCTGCATTTATAACTGCAAACGGCTCATTTATTACATTGCGGGCACAAAGAACAGCATGTCCGGTTCCCCACGGCTTTGACCTTATCGCCGGAATTGTAAAAGTATCAGTATGTGTATCCACTTCCTGAAATACATAATCTGTCTTTATCCTGTGTGCTAAACGTGGTTCAAAAATTTGCTTAACCTCATCAGCAAAATCTTTTCGTATAACGAAAACAACTCTCGTAAATCCTGCTTCAATCGCATCATAAATCGAATAGTCTATTATGCTCTCACCGGAAGGGCCGAATTTATCAATCTGTTTCAGACTGCCATAGCGGGAAGCCATCCCAGCAGCCAGCACAAGTAAAGTAGCACTCATTTATCTCGTTTTTAGTAAACACTATTTTATCCCGGATTTGTATCCCTTAACTGAATAATATAAAATATACAGGTAACAGGGCACCATCAGGACGAAAAAGGTGAGCTGAAAACCGTATTCATCTTTAAAAGTTGCAAATGCCTTTGGAATTAAAGCACCCCCGGCAATACCCATTATAAGTATTGCAGAACCTTTCTCGGTTAATTTTCCCAATCCGCTGATTGCAAGGGGGAAAATGGCCGGCCACATTAAGGCATTGGCCAAACCCAGGGCAGCCACGAAAGCAACTGACAAATAACCCCCAGTAAGAAAAGCCGCCGCAGTAAGAAAAATGCCCAAAAAAGCCGAATATTTTAAGGCCTTTTGCTGTGAAAGATATTTAGGGATTGTAATTAAACCAATAACATAACCTAACAGCATCGCTGCCAGGGTATATGAGGTAAAATACTTTGTTTCATCTGTGGGAATATTAAATCCTTTCCCATACGTACCGATGGCATCACCAGCCATTACCTCAACTCCGACATATACAAATATGCAAACTGCTCCCAGCCATAAATGTGGATACTGAAATATACTGGTTCTTACTTTATCTGAATTCGGGCTTGTGTTCTGTGTATTAGCCTCAGAAGTTCTGATCTCAGGCAACGAAGATTTTAGTATCCAAAAACCTAATAGTATTAAGATCACAGCCATGATCGCATATGGCATATAAATATTAGAAGCAAATTCGCTTAATATTGTATCTCTTGTTTTGGTGTCAGGAGCGGCATTGACTTTTCCTTCCAGTTCATTAACGCCTTTCAAAACAAATGCACTTAATACGATCGGGCTGATTATGCCCGCAGTCTTATTGCATATACCTACTATGCTGATTCTTTTAGCCGCACTTTCGATTGGTCCTATAATGCTTATATAAGGGTTTGAAGCAGTTTGCAAAAGTGACAACCCCGACCCAATTATAAAAAGCCCTGATAATGACATCGGATAATCTCTTTTCGTAGCAAAATGTCCAAATAAGAAAGTGCCAATAGCCATTACAACCAAAGCCAGGGCCATTCCCTTTTTCATACCTGTCTTTTCCAGTACCCACGAAGAGGGCAATGCAAGGAAAAAATACGCCAGGTAAAAAGCCGTGGTAACCATAAAAGCCTTTGAATCGGTGTCTAATCCAAAAGCCAGCTTCACATACGTTATCAATGGGCCATTCAGCCAAGTTACAAACCCGAATACAAAAAACAATATGGCCATTATTATCATGGCACTGCGATTATTTTGACTTTTAAGCATCATATCCCGTTTAACGCTTAAAATTACCGGATAATTTTTATCAGCAAAAGCACAACCGTTTGCACAAAATAATTTTGTACAAACGGTTGCACAGATAAAAAGCATATTTCTTTACTAAGTTTGACTTGATTTTTTACATCATTGCGTGATACTTGCAAAGTCTCTGAAAATGGCAGCTTTAGAAATAAAGAATAAAAGCAGGCTATTTTAGAGAACCAGTGAGTAATGATATAAAAAAGTGCGGAGCGAAAGGAAAGGCTCGGGCTACACTTCGTTTTAATTCGGGATTATCCTTAATAAGCCCGAGAAGCCTTTGCAAAATGACATTTTTAGTTTTATCATATAGCATGCAATCAGTAAGGGGTGGTTGTGTCCACAACTGCCCCTTTAATTTCGGACTATCAGAAATTAAGAAAAGATAAAATGCAGAAATTAATTATAAAACATCTGCCGGGTATAACTGATAAAAGTGATATTAGCGAAGTCTCACAATTATTAGATACGATGGAAAAACATAAACTGGAATTTGCTCCTTGGTCAGAGTATCCGTACAAACCAGAAGTTATATTTTCCGTTTCATATACCAGCACGACAATATTATTGAAGTTTTTTGTTCAGGAAAAGCAGATAAGAGCTATTAATAATACGGTGAACAGTTCCATTTGGGAAGACAGCTGTGTGGAGTTCTTTGTTAGTTTTGATGATGGCAAAAGTTATTACAATATTGAATTCAATTGTATAGGAATCGGATTGATCGGATATGGCGAATCGAAAGATCACCGGGAGCTGTTAGATCCGGCAATTGTAAAACAGATAAAAACTCTTTCATCAATAAACACGGAAAAGAAGAAAAATGTGAGCTGGAATCTGACAATGATAATACCATTAACTGTTTTTGCCCACACACCATTATCCGGTTTATCAAAGCAGAAATGCAGGGCTAATTTTTACAAATGCGGCGATTTATTGCCAGAACCACATTTTGTTTCCTGGTCGGATATAAAATCAGAGAATCCTAATTTTCATTTACCTGATTTTTTCGGGCACCTTGTATTTGAATAGAACAAAATATTTTTACTGGCACCCTTACACTTTTTACTGCACGGATTTGTTTTTGAATATTCTTGGTTTAGAGAATCACGTCTGAACAGGTTATGCTGTTTTACGTATATTTGGTAACTTAACGTAATGGATAGTAAACTTCCAACCATAAAAGAAATAGCCCAACAGTTAAAAGTATCTGTTTCTACTGTATCCAGGGCATTAGCAAACCACCCGAGAATTGGCATAGGAACCAGGGAAAGAGTACAAAAGCTAGCAAAGGAAATTGGTTATGAGCCAAACAAGCAGGCAATTTTTTTTAAGCAGAAAAGAACATTTATTATTGGCGTAGTGTTACCATTTATCAGAGAGGAATTTTTCTCCCAGGCCATTTGCGGAATTGAAACAGGGGCTTTATTGCATAATTATACAATACTATTCGGCCAGAGCTATGATGAAATGGAAACAGAAATGAAGGTCGTGGAGGTTATGAAAAATCAACGGGTTGATGGCTTAATTATCTCTCTGTCGAAAAACACAAGCAAATATGCCCATCTTGAGGTTTATAAAAAACATAAAATTCCTGTTGTATATTTTGACCGGGTTCCACCGCTTACAAATATCAATAAAGTATGTTGCGACATATTTAAAGGTACAGTTGAAATAGTGAACTGGTTATACAAGAGCGGCTGCCGGCGTATTGCATTAATCAATGGGCCAGAAAAAATGTCAGCAAGTACAGATCGGTTAAAAGGTTACATGAGTGGAATAATAAAACAGAAACTCAAGATTGATATGCAGTTGGTTGAAATTACCGATTTCTCAAAAGAGAGTACTTACACGGCCATGGGGAAGCTGCTGTCCCTTAAAAGCCCTCCCGATGCTATAATTTCATTCAATGATTATGTACACATGGATGCCGTACAATACGCTAAACAAAAAAAAATTAAGATAAATAAAGATATTCTTTTTGCGAGTTATGCCAATCTGCCGATTACTGATTACACCTCTTTTCCTCCAAAAATATCACTGGAGCAATACCCCTATCTGCAGGGTGAAAAAGCAATGGAACTGATGATAAACATCTTACATAAAATGGAAAACGAGGAATATTCTGCAGATATTTCAAATGAAGAAATCATAATTGCAAAACTTATAACACACTAAATTATTCAGCCCTTGTTGTGGAAATCCGTTGCAGCCTTTCAGCTAAAACAGCATTTAGTTTACCGGTTTTATAATAGTCGCCTAAAGTAGTTAGCATCCATCTCGGAAGTATTTGTTCAGCAGTAAGCGGTGTTTCCATTGCAGTGTTACGCAGCAACTCGTTAAATTTCATTGCTATGCCTTCAATAGTATTGTAATAGCCCGGCAGTCCGCAAATATCATTGCCATGATTACTTTGCACCGGGAAGTAAAAACCGTTTTTCAATGATACTGCCACCTGCTTTTCTTCAAGCCCCGGCATGGTTGCAACACTGGTTTGCCCGCCCCAATAAACATTTTTTGCCCACTGATTATTCCTGTTTTCCTCCGGGTAATCATCTTTGAAAAAGATATAGCCGGTATTTTTCGTATTGAAGAATATGTTTCCGCTTATAACAATATGATGTGGCAGATTATAAGGCAGGTTATTTTCCTGCGAAAATTTCTTTCGCAAATCTTCCAGCGGGTTGAAATGAACGGCATATCCATTATTATTTGCAAATACATTGTTGGCAATGATGCTGCCAAATGCAAGTGCATGTTCACTTCCTGCTGCTCCTGCGTTAAGGTAAATAGCCGCATTTCCTCTTGATTCAATGGTTTTATCAAGACTAAAATAATTTCCTGCAACAATATGCTGGCTGCCCCAGATAAACATACCACCATAACCATATTTTTCATCATCAGACAAAAAGAAATTATTAATGGCAACCTGTTTATCTCCATGTCGGAAATTGAGTGTGCCCTGGCAATTCAAAATTGTATTCGCATAATATACATTCTCCATTGACTTGCTGGTGATAATTTCTGATTCCGAATCCTGGCGAACAAAAAGATTCGAATCAATCAAACAACGCCCAAGCGAATTTCTGTAATAACCAACACGGATGCCGCCCCCTGCATTCCCTTTCTTTTTTGGATTAGAGAAAAAACAATGATCAACACGATGATACATTGGCGGGGCAACAACGGGATTTTCTTTATCAGGTGCTGTTCTGTTGTTTAAATTAATTACCTGGTCAAACGTAAGTTTGTTGGTAAAACTGCAATGATCAATCCGGCAATGAGTGGGAACATTTCCCTTTTCATCAAGCGATGTGGTGATGTAGGCTGAGTTAGCTTCATCAAAATTATTAAATGCACAATCCGTAATCCTGCAATAACTGGCATACATGGCTACAAGCCCCGGCCCATGCGGTTTCCATTGTTCAGGATTACGGTTTCCATTAGTAAAATAAATGCCATTCAGCTCAGTATAAGCACCGTACATCGCCACTTTTGCATCACCGCAGAAAATAACATCGCCGGGAGTTTCGGCTATTAACACAATAGGCTTACCTGCAAGGCCACTTTGCGTGAGTGTTAACTGAATGCCGTTGTAAGAACCGTTTTTAAAAACAAGTGTATCGTCCGGTTTTAATTTACTGACGATATAATATGCTTCGCTGTTACTCCCAATAATAATTTTTTCAGCAAAGCTTTTATTAAAGAAAGATGATATTATAATCGTAATGAAAATGCGGGCTGTACGGTTCATCCTGAATTTTTTTATGAGTAAATCTGTGTTGATGAAAATCTATTTTGCTTGATTTTCTTTGATCTTTTTTAACACTGCTGCCAGATCTTTCACCAATTCGGGGTACTGGGCTGCAAGATTATTTTTTTCACTGATGTCATTTTTTAAGTGATAAAGTTGTGGTTGCGGACTATTGCCCAACTCAATGTTCACTAATTCATCTTTTGCCAGCCCGTTGTGTGGCTCAATATATTTCCAATCATCTTTAATAACAGCAATAGATCCTATCCCCTGCTCCACCAAAACCCTTCTGCCAGTTTGAGATTTTCCTGTAAGTGCATGAAGTACATCTTCACTATCCTCCCCATCCCCAACAGGTATTTTTTTATTCAGCAATTTTGCAAACGAAGCCAGTAAATCCATCTGGCAAATCATGGCACTAGATATGGAAGGTTTGATTTTTGCAGGCCATTGAATCATAAAAGGCACTCTTGTACCAGCTTCATATGAACTGTATTTACCTCCACGCAAATTTCCCCAGGGTGTATGGCCATTTAATTTTGTTATTGCTTCATCCTGATATCCATCATCCAGTACCGGACCGTTATCGCTTGAAAAAACAATAATGGTGTTTTTATCAATACCCAGCAATTTTAGCTGTTGCATAATTTCACCCACTGTCCAGTCTAACTGCAAAATAGCATCACCACGAAAGCCCAGCCCACTTTTACCTTTAAACATAGTGGATGGCATTCGTGGCACATGTGGCTCCGTTAGTGTATAAAAAAGGAAGAAAGGTTTTATTTTATTTTCAACAATAAACTCTTTTGCTTTTGCCAAAAAAGTCAACGGCATTTCTTCATCCGTCCATCTTGCTTTATTTCCACCACTCATGTAACCAATTCGTCCAATACCATTTACAATAGTATTGTTATGCCCCTGTCCCGGTGATGATTGCATTTTTAATAATTCGGGATGATCTTTTCCTGTCGGGTCATTGCCAACTTTATTTTTATAATCAACCTGTATCGGATCTGTTGAATCCAATGCCACCACAAAATGATTTTCTACGAAAACAGTAGGCACCCTGTCGGCAGTTGCTGGGAAAATAAATGAATAATCAAAGCCCACTTCATTTGGGCCCGGTTTAATTTCTCCATTCCAGTTTTTTTGTACAGCATCGCCCAGACCAAGATGCCATTTTCCAACCAATCCTGTTTTGTAACCCGCCTGTTGAAATAAAGATGGAAGCGTTGTCCTATCGGTGGGAATAATTAATGCCGCATCACCAGGCAAAATACCAGTACCTGATTTACGCCACGGATATTGCCCTGTCATCAGTGCATACCTTGATGGTGTGCAGGTAGATGAAGTTGAATGTGCATTGGTAAAGCGGATACCACCGCCTGCAAGTTTATCCAAATTCGGCGTTTTCATTTTTGTCGCTCCGTAACAGCTTACATCCCCATAACCCAAATCATCAGCATAAATAACGATTACATTGGGCATTGCCGTTTTATTCTGCGCCTGCAGGTTTGTAGCAAAAAATACAAACAGCAGCATCAATAGTTTTTTCTCAATAATATTATGGGCACTTCTCATCTTTATTTTTTTCAGTCATCAAAACAAGTTACTCTTCTTCTTTCGCAGTTTTACCAATAGCATACCATTTAAGCGGTGGCAATTTTTTTTGCCAGGCCATGTATTCTTTCGTCATCGCTGCAGCCATTTTTTTCTCACTACCTGATAAATCTTTTGTCTCGCCTATATCAGTTTTAACATTATAGAGTTGCGGTTTTTCATTAGGAAGAAAAACCATTTTATAATCTCCCTTGCGCATACAGCCTTTGTCAACATTTACATACCAAAACAAAGAGCGGTTATAAACTTTTACTGAAGGAGATTTCATCATTTGCATCAAATTCTTTCCTTCCAGTTTTGAATACGTTGAATTTTTAAGGTTAGCTCCTGCGGCAGTCAGGAATGTAGGCAAAAAATCAAGTGTTGTTACCGGTGTTTCAAATACAGAACCGGGTTTAATTTTATTTTTCCAGCTCATCGCCATGGCCACACGAATACCTCCTTCATATACATCACTCTTCATGCCACGCAAAGGATAGTTATCAGCAAAACTGTGCTCCACCTGCCCGCCATTATCATTAGTAAAAACAATAATAGTATTCTCCAGAAGGTTTAACTGCTCTAAAACTGCATAAATTTTTCCAACATTTTCATCCATGTTATACGTAAGTGCGGCATTCAATGCCCGGTTATGATCGTTTAATTGTTTTTCAAACCGTTCAAGTAATTCCGGTTTTGCCTGCATGGGCGTATGCGGTGCGTTGAATGATACATACAGAAAGAAAGGTTTATCCTTATTGGCTTTAATAAACTCTACGGACTTATCACCAATAGCATCGGTTGTATATGGAATAGTTGAAGCATCTAATTTTTTTCCATTTTCTTCAATGGTTCTCTTTTTGTTTACTTCATAGTTACTGCTGCCCCACAAAAATCCCCAGAAATAATCAAACCCTCTTTGATTAGGATGAAACGGCGCAGATAATCCCAAATGCCATTTCCCTACAATACCGGTAGTATAACCTAACGGTTTTAAATAATCACCAACTAATCTCTGATCAGTGGGCAAGCCCAAACTATCAAGCGGCAGATTATATTTATTGCCTTGTGTAAAATTTATTGTATGCCCGAATTTTGCCTGATAGACACCCGTTAACAAACCTGCTCTTGACGGACTGCATACAGCACCGGTAACATAACCATTGGTAAATTTCACCCCTTCATTTGCCACACGGTCGATATTAGGCGTTGAGATAAGTCGTGATGATTGAAAACTGAAATCAGCATAGCCTGCATCATCACTGAGGATGAAAACAATATTGGGCTTCTGCTGTGCAAACAAACTGTTACCCATAATAGCAGTGCAACAAAAAACAGTTACGTAAAAAATTCTTTTTTTCATCTGTTTTACTGATTTAAGCTTTTGAAGTATTCATTAACCCCATATTTTGAATCAGGAGCAAGATCAGCCTGTATTGCAGGAACCTGTTTCAGCATTTTTGTTATAATTCCTTTGTATTTTTTATCTGCTGCAATATTTTTCCATTCATTAGGATCATTTATAAAATCATACAACTCCATTGATTTATCCTCGTATTGTATAAAGTGATAGCGGGAAGAATGAACAGAAACATTTCCTTTACCATACGAAGTAACAGCATAATATGGCCACTTAGCTGATGCAGGATGATTCAACAGCGGCATCAATGAATGTCCTTCATTCATTTTATTTGCCGGCAATCCGCATAATGCTGTAAGTGTAGGATACATATCCACCAGTTGAACAGGTTGGCTGCAAATTTCATTGCTCTTACCCGAAGGAACTTTAAAAACTAAAACAGATTTTGTTGCCCTTTGCCATAACGCCTGTTTTCCAAAACGGTTTTTCTCACCCAGATGATAACCATGATCCGACCACAAAACAACAATCGTATTTTTTGCATACTTACTTTTTTCGAGTGCATCCAGCACTTTCCCCACTTGTGCATCTGCAAAATTTACACAGGCAAGATATGCCTGTACTGCATCTTTCCATTGATTGGTTTGTATCATCCATTCTGTAGTGGGCATTGGCGGTAAATCTGCAACCCGCTGCCCCATCAGCGGCACATCATCCATATCAGTTTTTAAATAAGGCGGTGTTTGTATATCATTTACCGGAAACCTGTCGAACCATTTTTGAGGTACATACCAGGGTACATGCGGACGTACAAATCCCACAGCAAGAAAAAAAGGCTTGTCGTGCTGCATCATCAATTTTTCAGCAGCCCACTCTGCCGATCTTACATCGGGCATGTCTTTATCCTCACTTGGAAAAGCACCCCAATCAGTTCCGGTTCCTTTAGGTTTACCAAACCATACCGGATCATATTTAAACCGTTTTGAAGGAATGGGCCCATACAAATCGGCAGTATCTTTTCTATATTCATCAAACACCTTTGCCTTATCGCCCAGGTGAAATAATTTACCCGTGCCCATCGTTTTATAGCCATACTGTTCAAAATAATCGGGCAGAAAAATGGCATTCTTTGTAATGTCATTTGCTTTTTTAATATCCACATCATCTAACTGCAAATAATTACCCGTGGTGGTGGGTAATAAACCCGTCATAACAGAAGCTCTTGATGGACCGCAAATCGGCGCCTGGCATTGAGCATTGGTAAAAAGAATACCATTGGCAGCAAGTTTGTCAATGTTCGGCGTTTTTGCCTGTGGATGACCTTTCAAACAGCCTACCCAGTCATTCAAATCATCAACGGCAATAAACAAAACATTCGGCCTTTCCTGTGCATGTACTTTCATCCATGCAAAAAGACAAATAACATAAAAGAGAAAACTTTTTTTCATCAGCTATCTTTATCAATTTAAAATAAACTCATCTTTTGTTTTTTTAAGCCATTGCACAATCTTTGGTTTCAGCAATTTTACCTGTGGATGATTTGCATGGTACAAGTTGTTTAGTTCATAAGGGTCATTTTTTAAATCAAACAAAAAGCCCTGCAGTTGATTGTTTTTCCGCAAAAATGCCAGTTTATACTTGGCAGTGCGTATGCCCCTGAAACCTGTATTAGGGTCAACATTATTACTTATTATTCCGCCAAGTATAAACTGTTCTGCAGGCATAGCACCTGTCCTGTTTTTAAAATAAGAAGCATAACTTTTACCATCAATAGTTGAAGGAATTTCCTTTTTCAATCCAACCAGTTCAAGTAATGTCGGGTACAGGTCGGGCAGGCTTCCCAAAAACTTTTTATCAATACCCGGAATGATCTTTCCTTTCCAGTAAATGATAAAAGGTATAAGTAATGATTCTTCGTACACATTGTTTTTACTCACTTCTTGATGTTTGCCGAGACAATTGCCATGATCGGCGGTAATAATCACAATCGTACTATCTAAAATTTTGTTTTCTTTTAATGAATGTATAATGCGACCAATTTGCTTATCAACTCCTGTAATGTTAGCATAATAATTTTTAATCTGCTTTCGGTATTCCTTACCCATTGCTGTTGAAGCATTGGGTATATTGGGATCAGTGAGCAGCGAATCCAGAGAAATATTTTCATAGCTCTTTAAATATTCTAACGGCACTGTTTCATATTCGCTGTGTGGAGGATTCATGGATATGACCAATGAAAAAGGCTTACCGGCCTGCCGCTCATTGTTTTTATTGCTGAAAAAATCAGCAGCTTTATCAGCTTCATGCTCCGGCCCCCATTGATTTACATAATGAAACTCATCTCTTGTTGCTTTTGTGTCCCAATACATCGGTTTGTTGTGCACATCATAAGTTCCATAAGAATACCAATAATCAAAACCATGCCTTTTAGCAGGTGGCGTCCATTCGTTCCATGCCACTTTTCCGATATTGTTTGACGTAGGAATGTATGGCTGGACAGGTGAATCCAAATGCCATTTACCAATATAACCATTGGAGTAGCCATTTTTTTTCAACACATCCGACCAGCAGATCATCTCTTCGGGCAACTCAACTCCGTGTGGTGCCGATGCTGAATTTACATTGCTGATTACTTTATTTTTAAAAGGATAGTTGCCGGTAAATATCATTGCCCTTGCCGGAGAGCAAACCGGGTAATTACTTACCATTTGAGTTAATACAAATCCCTTCGAAGCAAAGGAATCTAAAAAAGGCGTTTGCACTTTTTCCTTTTTCATATACCCCACTGCCTGGCCTCGCCATTGATCGGCGAGGATGAACACAATATTGGGCTTTTGCTGCGCCTGTATGTTAGTGAGCAACAGCACAAAACAAAAAAGCATCATCCCTTTTTTCTTATTCAACCTTATATGTATTTTATAACACATCGCTTATTTTATTGAATGGAATTTATAACCCGCTTAACCATAGCGGTAATTTTTTCAACCGCAATTTCAATTGTGCTTCATATAAAGAAAGTGGCGTTACAAATTCACCAACAGATTCTATATACTTTGTCTGTTCTTTTTTAAATGTAGTTCCATTACCTGAAAAACCAACAACAATTGGATTTGGCATTTTCCACCATTTTGAAGTGGATGACCACCATTCAAAATCTTTTACAGGCGTATTGGTCTGCTTGTAGTTCCACAATACCAATCCCTGCATGTGGTTGGGCATATTTACCATTGCTCCTCCTGCACGGTTCTGCATTAACCCCCCTTCTGCACAATCCAATAATGTATTTCTCGGTTGACTTGAGTGACTTTCAAAACAAGTGGTGGATGGATAAGTGCATTTCCATAATACCGTATTCATAGCGCCATGCGATGACCCAAATGAATGCCATTGCGATGCTTCATCAACAAGCTTTGCCATCAGCACATTGGTGGAGCCATTACTTACAACCGCTTCGTGCCCGCCATTGCCAGTTACTTTGCAATTGACAACAGAAATATTTGCACTCTGGTTAATGATTGCTGCCACACTGCAATCGGTAAACCGGCAATTGGTCATCCATGAATTGGTGCATCTGGCCATTTTAAACATCGTAAAACCGCTGTCATCCTGCCACGAGCGGTGATGAACAAATTTTTCCTTCCAGTTGCCAACAAATGCAATGTCTTCAATCCCGACTTCAGTACAGTTGGCAAAAGATGCAATTTCCCATTGGTATGCAGGATCAATGGAATAAGTAACCGGCGTTTTTAATGTAATGGTTTGCCCCTTTACTTTTGCTACCTGGTGATAAACTTTCACATCAACACCATTAGTAACTAAGTAAGTCCATTCATCCGAAACTTTATTGGGAGAAAGCTCAGCATCAATTAGTGCATCGGCATTGTTGAGCATTGACAACACAATCCAGTCGCCGGGTTTAATATTAGCCGTATTGCTTACCTGCAACGCCACATCACCAACTTTTGCAGGTTTTGTTACGTTCCCAATTTTTACATCTTTTCCTTTAGCCGCAAAAACAAAAATGGGCGGTACTGTCCACATTTTATTTGGGTCTTCGGGCTGTAAAGTGTTTTTCATAAACAATTCTGTGCCGCCCGGGCCCGAACCACTCCCTCTGAAAATAATTCTTGAAGAACTGGAAACAATACTGGAATCATTATCTCTGTCTTCGTTAATCAAAAATCTTCCTTTAGGAAAAAACACAATGCCAGATCCATTTTTATTGGCTGCTGCAATTGCTTTTTGTATAGCCGTTTTGTCGGAAATAGTATCATTGGCAACAGCGCCATATTTTGTTACATCAAAAATTTTGTAGTTTTTAATTTTTGGAACGGCCATTTCGCCATTGCGATAGCCGGCATAAGAAAAATCAGGGAGAACAGTTTTATCAGTTTTGTATTGCAGAAATAGTTTTGATTCGTTTGCTGTTTTCTGCTGTGCGTAACAAGTACTTCCAGTGAAAACAGAAAAGAAAAATATGCTATTGATAACTTTTTTTGAAAACATACTGCTTTTTTTAAGATTATTCAATTTTAAAGCTTACTGAAGAACCCGAAAAATTTCCTCCCGGTAATTGACAGATAATTTTCTTTTCAGCATCTTGCTTTTTAATTGTAACAACCAGTTCGCTGCTTTTTTGATAAGGATCGGCAACTGTGATTGTGTTAGCTGATAAACTCAACAAAATCACACAAGGCTTGTCTGCTTTAACCTTCATATCTTTTCCCGTAACAGTTCCTGCTTTATAAAAAACAATCTGTAATTGTTTTAATCCGCAATGTTGTACAGCCTGTACCGAATCCGTATTAACAATAATGCTGATTTCATCCCTTTTATACTTCGCCATTTCATCTGTACTCACACCCGGCACAACTATATACGAATAGCTGCTGTCAGCAGGTTTTACACCGTGGTTCAGCCACAGTTTAAAAACTTTCCCTTCAGTAGTTTCTTTCAAACCGCTGCCGTTTATTTTAAACCAGCTGCCTGTTTGTGTTTTATTCGTTACAGTAATGTTTTGCGGCGATGGGAAATAATAGCCAATACTATCATGCCACAACCATTGCAATGCGGCATAGTTGTTTTCTTTTTTTATGCTGACAGTTTTATCATTTTCACTGGCAACAATTTTTCCATTTAACCAGCTTTGGTTAATACTGGTAATGATATTTTCATCTGCATTACTGCTTATACCTGCACCAAGGCAAACCACTTCTTTATCAAAAAAGAACCATGCTTTTTTTACCGATACGCCATTATAATTCATCTCATAACAAGATGCACCAAATAAGTTATCCGACACTCCGCCAACAAAACCTGTGCTGCCTGTTTCTCCCCATTGAACAGTAGTGAGCTGGTCATCAGCAAAATCTCTTGCAGTAATGCCCGGTATTTTATCCCATTCCCACAAAGGCATTATATTGAAATATTCTTTACCGCTCCGCTGGATGTTGGTGGAACCATCAGCTAAAAATTTCCCTGAAAGGTTTTCTTTGTTACCTGTTTCTGTTCGTTTGGTCCGGTCAGAAACAGTACGTACGTTAAATGAATAAGCCGGACGAATATGCTGCGTATAATCAGCTTTCCAAAAATGCGTATGTTTTGAAATCAGTCCGTAGCCAGGTAGTTGTTGCTGTGATATGCGCTGCATGGCAGCATCAATCAGCGCTGCATTTTCAGGGCTTACAGCTTTTGCCATTTCCAGCAATGAATTTATTTTTCCCGGTACAGCTAATCCGGCTTTATCCAAAATATCTTTTCGTGAAATACCACGGCCCTCCGTGTTAAAATCAATATACCTGCCACGGATAGCAGGTAAAAAAGAATGAAGAAAATATTGATTGAGCAATTTCAACTGCTCACCTTTCAGAGCATACGCTGTGCCCTGCATCCACGATGCCACTTTGTATTCACCAGATAAAAACACCAAACCATAACTTGATATTTGTAATTGAGCGCCGTGTTGCAAATAAGAATAATCGTATTGCAAACCTTCTCCTGTTGTGTATGCAATAGGATAAAATGCCTGGGATACCGCTGTATCCATCAGCGCTGCATCATTAGTGATACATGCCCTGTAGATAATATGCAATGCAATATCTAACTTATTAGCGCCGGTTTTTTCAAATACATTTCCCTGCTTCATCCGCTGCACCAAATTATGTTGCAAATCTGCAGGTAAAGGTCTGGTGGCTGATTGCATAAGCAACATAATTTCGCCCAATGATTGCGGAGTTGCAATCTCATTGTGCCACCAGTTTTGACTTTTAGGGTTGGCTCTGTACCAAAAGGACAATGCTTTTACTACAGCATCCCATACACTGGAATTCGTATTATACACACTGCCTTCTTTTACAAACGCAACGGCAAGGCTTTTTACTCTTTCCAAATGCTGACCCGGAGGCCATTTGGTAATAGCGGTATTGGTATAATCAATATCAGGCCAGCTTCCATCTCCCTTTATCAATGGCAGATAAGCTACAGTATTTTTCAACAATTCCTGTTCACTGATTTCTTCAAAAATCTGTTGCCGGATTTTTATACTGATGGCAGAAATATCTTTTTGTGCAGAGCCAGTTTGAAACAGTACAACTGATAAAACAAGAAAATATGAAAATTTCTTCATCATTTGCAACTGTTAAATTACTTAATAAAAACCCATTCCTTGCTTTCCCATTTGCCTGCCTTTTACTGCACTGTTATGGCAATTGTTTTACTGGCCGTTTCCTGTGCATCCCTGTTGGCGTTGGATGCTACAAACACTGCATTATATGTACCCGCAGCAGCATACTTATAGGCATAAGGAAACTTATTCATTCCTTCGTTTACACTTTTAATAGCTGTGCCCGCATCAGGCAAAACCCTGCTCAGGTCAACCGGGCCCATAATCATCCAGTCTTCTGTGGCTACAGCGCTTGCTGCTGTTGTATTTCCGGTAATAACCAGGGCGCTGGTCCAGTTCACCGCACTGTTCTGAACGTCTGCAGACATCCATCCCATACTGGGAGTGGTTGCAGTCATATCACCGATAGTATAGGTTTTATCAGTAAGTACATGCTTAAGCGTAAGGCCGGTAATCGTCCATTTTTTTTGCGTAGCCCCGGCTGCCGCAGCATATTTGAATGCGATATAAACCGGTTTTTTTGCGGCTGCAAAATCTGCCAGGCTGATCGTACCAGAAGCAACTACTGTTGTTCCTGTTGCAAGTGTCGCACGACTGGTAATATCCGTCCATGTGGCGCTTCTTACATTTGCAGAATCGAATTTACCATTAAAATTATCTGATACCATCAGCGATAACGTACCGCTGGTATGTGTAGTAGTGGCGGTAGAAAAATTAAGCTGCACATTGGTGCTGGTATCGGTTGTGCGGTTTCTAAACTCATACTTTTTGCCGGGCTCGCCGGAGTAAAAAGTGATGTAGTCGGGGTTGCCGCTAAACGTAAATACGGCGGTATCCGTTGTTGCCATTGTTGCTTTATTTACCGTGGCATCAAAAGAAAGCGATTTCAGCTTTAAATCTTTACTGCAGGAGGAAAAAAATACTCCGGCAAGTACTGTTATTATTAAAAATCGTTTGTTATACATTGTATTTATTTTAGATCGTTGTGCTAATTGAAATTACCAGCCCGGGTTTTGGGTCATGCTTTTGTTTACAGACATTTCGCTCAATGGTATGGGGAACAACAGGTGCCGTGGTGCTACATTAGTACCGCCCAAAGCAGCATATTTAAAATTTGTAGGCGCTACCGGATCAGCAGTGATCTCAGCTCCCACACTATTCAAAGTTGTAACAAAAATACCCCAGCGTACAAGGTCGTTTCTGCGCAAACCTTCAAAGCAAAGTTCTCTTGACCGCTCATCCTGGATGGCCTGCTGAAACTGTGCTTTTGAATAGCCAGCAGGTAAATCGGCTGTTGCATTGACTGTACCTATAGGTACGCCATAGCCACGGCGACGAACCTGGTTAATGGCATCATAAGCAGCAGTTGTTGGTCCGTTTACCTGGTTTTCTGCTTCAGCAAGCATCAGCAGCACATCAGCGTAACGCAGAAGGGGAAAATTAGTAGGTGTGTTATTTTTATGCCTGGGCAATAATAATTCATACGATCTCCTCCATTTGCCGGGGTTACGTTGATAAATTGCCGTAGCAGCAAAATAGTTTCTTGCAAAAGTTGTATTGTTATAATTGTAAGGAGCAATCGCCCAATCCCTTCTTAAATCACCGGCACCATACAATTTATACAGTCTGTTGGTAACACCTAAAAAGCCATAGCAATAGCCAATTGTATCTGTAACACCGGCAGGGAAAGTACCAGTAAAGGCGATACCATTTTGATTGCCAATTCTGCCGGCTTCCTGGTAAGTACTGGTGTTGTTTCCTGAAAACTCAGCTTCCCACATACTTTCTTTTATATCGTATTTGTCCTGCACATGGTTAATAAAAATCTGACTGTAAGCTGTATTCGTGAGTGAAGCATCATAAGAGACTTTTAAATTGTGCTCGCCGGACGCCACTACTTTTTGCGCCCATGCGAGAGCTTCAGCATATTTGGTTGCATCGTTAAGAGGATAGCCGGCCATCGTTAAACAAACCCTGGACAGTATTCCCTGTGCGATTGTTTTTGAAACCCGGCTTGGGCTGCCATTGGCTGTGCTGGTAGGTAAATTAGCCTCTGCCCAGGTCATATCCTTTACTATCTGGGCATACACATCTTTGGCAGGTGTGCGGGCAATAGCTACCTGTGTTACAGACCCTGTAGGTGTAATTTTTAATGGCACATCGCCAAAGCTTTGTACTAACTGAAAATAATAAAATGCCCTGAGAAATAAAGCCTGCGCCAGTATCTTGTTTCGTGCAGTACTGTCCATAGCGGGCTTTTGAATATTTGCAATCAGCAGGTTAGCTCTTTCAATTCCTGTGTAAAAGGCGCTCCAGTAATCAGCAATATGTGTTTCATTAGAACTGAAATTATATACCTCTACATCAGTAGTCTGTGTATTGCGGGCAAAGAAACTTTCATCCGAGCAGGCTTCTATATAAGTAGGTATCCAGTTTCCGTAAAGGCTGTTGCCGTTGCTGATTGGATCGTACACACCAATGAGTGCTGTATTTAGCTCTGCCTCTGTGCTGTAATAATTTACAGGCGAAAGAAAATCTGCTGGCTTTGTATCGAGAAATTTTTTGCAGGATACCAGCACCAACAATACCGGTAATAAATAAAGTAAGCGTTTCATATTAAAAGAGTTTTTTAGTTTAAAGAGACAGGTTTGCCCCAAAAGTGACGGTTGTTGCACGGGGATAAGACGACCAGTCAAATCCGGGTGTAACTGCAGAATTGTATATATTTACTTCAGGATCCATACCGCTGTAGTTGGTCCAGGTGAACAGGTTTTGTGCTGAAACATACACCCTGAGAGATTTTATTTTTGCCCTTTTTAGGAGTTTTGGGGGAACCGTATAACCCAGTGCCACCGTTTTAAGACGAAGGAATGATCCGTCTTCTACAATATAAGAAGAGAAGCCATCGCCAAAGAAACCTTTCGTTCTGAAAATAGCAGAAGAAGTGTTGGCAGGCGTCCAACGGTCATTATAGCTCGCAAATTGGTTTAGCGTTGCTTTATTTAAAGCATTTCCTTCAAACATGAGTTTGTTGCCATTCATCACATCGTTTCCATAAGACCATTGGAGAAACACGTTCAGGTCAAAGCCTTTGTAGTTAAAGTTGTTGCTGAAGCCGCCATTGTGCTTTGGAATACCATTTCCAATAACTGCATAGTCACTTGTGTTAATAACGCCATCGCCATTTATGTCCTTATATTTAATGTCTCCCGGTTGTATATTGCCTCTTGTGTTTCCGTTGGTAGGCACTTCGTCCTTCAGCACATAAACGCCTGCTGTATTTTTATAGAAATCGCTGTACTGGTAAACACCATCCCAGATATATCCAATCATTTGCCCAAGCGGATTATTGAGTTTTGCCATATATGCGGGAACGTTTGACCAGGTATTGTCAAAAGGTGCCGCAAATCGCATTGATTCCTGGTTTTCAGTAAGTGCGAGCACTTTATTCTGGTTAAACGCTATATTGAAACTTGATGTCCAGGTGAAATTATTGTTCCTGATGTTAGTAGTGTTCAAAGTCAACTCAAGCCCCTGGTTTTGCACATTTCCAATGTTCTTATAAGCGCTGCCATACCCGGAGGAAGGAGGAAGCGAAGCTAACAGCAACAGGTCTTTTGTTTTTTTCCGGTACATATCGGCAGTTAACGTAACCCGGCTTTTGAAGAAAGAAAGATCAAGTCCGATATTGGTTTCGTAAGTAGTTTCCCATTTAAGATCTGCATTACCAAAAGCAGAAGGTATTGACCCGCCGACAACAGAATTATTAACAGTATAAGAACTTGCAATGGGCTGTGTAATAGTAGAGAGATAGTCGAAATTACCCACCCGGTTATTACCATTGGCGCCATAGCCAATGCGTAACTTAGCATCGGAAAGTACTGTAATGTTTTTGAAAAAACCTTCGTTCTTAAATCTCCATGCTACAGATGCAGAAGGGAAGTACCCCCAACGCCTGCCTGGTGCAAAACGGGAAGAACCATCTGCACGGTAAGATGCAGTAAAATAATATTTAGACATCAGGTTATAGTTGACCCTGCCGGCAAAAGAAGCCAAAGTCCAGTTACTTATAGAAGAACTAATGGAAACGGGAGTACCCTGGTCGAGACCGCTGATACCCAAAGATTCATTAGGCACCAGGATGGCAGATGAACCATAGGAATTGACCTTGCCGCCCTGGAATGAGGCAACACCTACAAGGGTAAGCGTTTGCTCTTTACTCATTTTTTTATTCCACGATAAAATATTTTCATTGAGCCAGGTGTTGTTTTCGGTATAAGTAACGGAACCGTTTACACCCATGCCGTTAGGGCTGTAAGGGTTACCGGTTTGTGTTTTGCTGTTGTTGAAAATATCCTGCCGGAATGTAGTGCTGTTTATGCCGCCGGTAACTTTCAATTTCAAATCAGGGAGAATAGTATACTCCGCATAAGCGTTTGCAATAAGGTTTTTGGTGTACCTGTTGTTCAGCGCATTTTGAAGGTTGAGTAAGGGATTAATCCTATAATCGTTTGCATAGTTCAGATCCGGGTCTATCAGTGATTCTTCAATATTGGAATTGGACGATTGCAGCGGGCGATACCCCCACACAGCATACATTAGGTTTGTGCTGGAACTTGTGCCACCGCCGTTAGCTCCGGCCACAGTAATACCAGATTGCTTGAGGAAACTATAATTGGTATTAATACCCGCTTTCAGTCTTTTGGTAATGGTGTGATCCAGCGTTATCTTACCCTGGTAACGTGTATAGTTCGAGTTAAGAATAATACCATCCTGGTCGTTAATAGAACCGGAAATAAAGTATTTCGTATTGGCAGAACCTCCTGCCAGGTTAATTGAATAGGTTTTCATTGGCGCTGTCCGCAATACCTTTCCCTGCCAGTCAATAGCAGCCAATGTTTTATAATCATTCAGTGTTTTTCCGGGACCCGTTAAATAAAGAGCAGTAGCAGTTGTGCTGTCTCTTTCTAACTGGTACCTTATAAAATCATACGGAGACATCATCTCCATAGTTTTTGTAGCCTGCTGAATGCCGTAGGATGCGTTGAAAGTAAGTACAGGAGGGCCTTCTTTACCTTTTTTGGTAGTAATCATGATTACACCGTTTGAGCCTCTTGAACCATAAATAGCAGTAGCAGACGCATCTTTCAACACCTCGATTGACTCAATGTCTTCGGAGTTCAAAATATTGCTGTTAGGGCTTTCCATCGGAAAACCATCAATAATATAAAGCGGTGAATTATCCTGGGTAATTGAGTTGTTACCCCTGATCACAATACGACTGGCGGAACCTGGCTGCCCGTCAGTAGAAGTAACCTGCACACCAGCCACACGGCCTGCCAATGCTTCAGTAAATGAACGAACAGGCGCTTTGTTTAAATCACCCATGCTCACTTTCTCAATGGAGACAGTTACGTCTTTTTTTCGCTGTGTGCCATAGCCAACCACAACAACATCCCCCATCACCACAGCCTCTGTCTCAAGTGTAATATCTATAATAGTCTTATTACTGGTTGGGACTTCCATTTTCAAATAGCCAATGCTTGTAAAAACAAGAACAGCATTGGGGGCAACCGGCCCGATTGAATACTGGCCATTCTTATTTGTTTGCACAGACAGGTTAGTGCCTTTAACTGTAACGGTAACGCCAACTAATGGGGCACCGTCATTACCCTTTACTGCACCGGTAAGGTTTTTTTCCTGGGCGTTTGTTTGTATCAGCAAACCCAGGAAAATCATTAGCAGAAGCAAAAGTCTATTCATATAATTTCTGTTTTTGAAGAGTTGACATGTATATCCAAACAAATATGTAAACTGATATTTCGTAATCAGTGCAATAAAACAGTACAGCAAGAACCTATTATTTCTGTTTCTGCGCAACGGCTGAATTTTTATAATGGTAGCAGCATTCATATAATAAAAAATAAATCGTTAGATAATTAAGCCTTCTCAAAAATATAGGCTATCGTTGAAAATTTATTGCGCAAACGGTTGTACAAAATTGAAGTCACATTTGGGAACAATTCATTCAAAGATTTTGTTCTGAACAGTACTGAAATTGTGCAACCGTTTGTGCAGGTGCTCTTACCGCTATTAATGTATTTTACATCCAGAAAAAAAGGCTTACTCCAACCCGGAAGACCTGTACTTTATATTAGCGTTGATAAAAAAACTTCGGTATGACTATAAAACACATTTATTTTTCAGTTTTTGTTTCTTTAACATCCCAATCACTTTCTGCACAAACAGATTTATCACCTGCAGTTGTCTTTGCTGCCATGCAAAAAACAGCCAACTGGCAAATTGCAGAGATAGAAAAAAATGGCTGGCGCTACCCCTCCACTGACTGGACGAATGGGGCCTATTATGCAGGACAAATGGAATGGGCAAAAATAGCAAATGACGAAAAACAATTGCAATTTCTTAAAGCAGTTGGAGAAAAAAATAAATGGACCGGAGGCCCTGAACGCTTTTTTGCTGACGACTATTGCGTTGGGCAAACGTATGCTGAGCTGTTTATGCAGTATAAAGATTCGGCTATGATAAAACCAATGATTGAATTAGGAAATGATATTTTAAACCAACCGCATACAGAATCTTTATTGTGGAATTTTGAGGGTGGCCTCCACAACAGGGAATGGGCATGGTGCGATGCACTTTTTATGGGGCCGCCCACACTTGGCTATCTGTACAAAATAACAGGCAATAAAAAATATATAGATGGCATGAATAAGCTCTGGTGGAAAAGCACCAACTATTTATACGATACAACTGAAAATTTGTACTTCCGCGACAGCCGCTTTTTTAACCGAAAAGAAAAAAATGGGGCAAAAGTTTTTTGGAGCCGTGGCAACGGTTGGGTTATTGCAGGTATTGCAAGAATATTGAACAATATGCCTGCTAACTATCCAGACAGAAAAAGATATGAAAAGATATTTAAAGCAATGGCGAAACGCATTGCATCGTTGCAGCAAGCAGATGGAACCTGGCATGCAAGCCTGCTCGACCCCGCAAGTTATGCGCCGAAAGAAACAAGTGGTACAGGATTTTTTGCATACTCATTAGCCTGGGGAATTAACAACGGCCTTCTTTCTTACAACGAATATTATCCCACTGTAAAAAAAGCCTGGAATGCATTGGTTGGTTGTGTGCATGAAAATGGAAAATTAGGTTTTGTACAAGTACCCGGCGCTGCGCCTGAAAAAGTAACTTACGATGATACAGAAGTGTATGGCGTGGGTGCATTTCTTTTAGCAGGCACAGAATTGTTTAAGCTTCTCTTTGAAAAAGAAAAGGGAACAAAAGTCATTGTTGAAAATACAACTGTTGTAAACAGGCAATATGAAATGGTTGAAATAAAATGGGAAAAACTGGCGGCATTAAAATTCAATTCAAAAAACATTGTTGTTATTAATGCACAAACAGGTGAAGAAGTTCCTTCACAACTAATTTACAATGGAAGTTCTCTGCCTCAGTCACTCATTTTCCAGTCTGGGGCAACTGCAGGGAGTTCTTCATTTTTCATGCTTAAAAAACAAAAACCGGGAACTTACGCTGCCAAAACATATGGACGACTTGTGCCGGAGAGGATGGATGATTTTGCGTGGGAAAACGATCGCATCGCTTTTCGCATGTATGGCCCGGCTTTAGAAAAAAATGGTGAGGTCAGTAATGGTATAGATGTTTGGGCAAAACGAACAAATAAGTTAGTGATAAACGACTGGTACAAAACAAATGACTATCACAAAGACCACGGCGAAGGTTTGGATTTTTATGGCGTAGGTAAAACATTGGGCGCTGGCGGCGTTGCTCCTTTCATCAACAACAGCCTCTATCCTTCCAAAAACTTTACAACGTATAAAATAATTGAAAACGGCCCGCTGCGTACAAAGTTTCAACTGAATTATGCAGGCTGGAATGCAGCAGGCATAAACGTAAAAGAAACAAAAACCATTACATTGGATGCGGGTTCCTTTTTAAATAAAGTTGAGGTGAAATACAGTTTTGCAAATGCAACGCTACCTGTTGCAGCAGGCATTGCTATTTTACCGGGAGAAGGAGAAAGCTGGAATCAAACCGGGAAATATGGTTTGCTGGCTTACAAACAACCGGCGCAGGAAAACGGCATTATCAGTTTAGGTGTTGTTATTCCACAACCTGCAGTTGCCGGTGAAATTGATTTGGCTGAAAAAGACCATTACAATCATACAGGTCATTTTATTTTAGCAACCACAATAAATAAAAACAAACCTTTCACCTATTACCAGGGCGCCAATTGGAATAAAGAAGGAAGCTTTCAATCTTTTGATGATTGGAAGCAATACCTGCAAAACAAATTGCTTCAGTTAGACAATCCGCTAAAAATAAAAATTCAATAACATCCAATTTTATCATCTCTTAATAAAACACATGCAAACAGTTCTAAACAAATTCAGGTTAGATAATAAAGTGGCATTGGTAACAGGCTGCTCCAGTGGTATAGGTATGGCAATGGCTGTTGCATTGGCCGAAGCCGGTGCAGACATTATCGGCGTAAGCAACGACATGGAAAAGTCGGGAACTTCTGTAAAACAAGCGGTGGAAGCTGCCGGAAGAAAATTCAATCCCTATCAATGTGATTTTGGAGACAGAACATCGCTGTATCAATTTATCAATAAAGTAAAAACTGATTTTGAGATAATAGACATCCTCATTAATAATGCTGGCATTATTTTGCGCAATCCCATTGCCGGACATAGTGATGACTATTGGGACAAGGTAATTGAAATAAACCAGAATGCTCAATTCATCCTTACCCGTGAAATTGGAAAACGTATGATAGAAAGAGGCTACGGCAAAATTGTATTTACCGCTTCCATGCTCACATTTCAGGGTGGTGTAAATGTACCTGGCTATACAGCAAGCAAATCGGCAGTAGGTGGTTTAACCAAAGCATTCGCCAATGAATGGGCAAGCAAAGGTGTTACGGTTAATGCTATTGCACCGGGGTACATTTCCACAGCAAACACCGCCGCATTAAGAGCAGATGAAGAACGAAGCAAATCCATCCTCGACCGCATACCTGCAGGAAGATGGGGCGAACCGGATGATTTTACCGGCCCCGTTGTGTTTTTATCCTCTGATGCTTCAGCCTATATGCAGGGAACAATAATGACAGTTGATGGCGGATGGATGGGAAGATAAACAGAATTCAATCTCTTAAAACTTATAAGATGTTTATATCAGATATTTTAAAAGAATATGGGTTGGATGAAAAATCAGTTTCTGTTACAAGTTTTGGTAATGGCCTGATTAATAACACCTGGATGGTGGAGAATGGTAATGATTACATACTTCAACGTATCAACAGCAATGTGTTTAAAGAACCAGAAGCGATTGCATCAAATATTGACTGCATAGGCAAATATTTATCTGAAGTGCACCCAGGCTATAAATTTACCATGCCGGTTAATTTATTAAACGGTTCCACTCTGCTATGCAAAAACGATGAAGGTTACTTCAGGATGTTTGCTTTTGTAGAAGGTTCTCACTCCAAAGATGTAGTGCAAACTCCTGCGCAGGCATACGAAGCTGCACAGCAATTTGGCAGGTTTACGGCATTGCTCAATGGATTCGATGTAAATAAGCTTAAAATCACCATACCCGACTTTCATAATCTTCACCTGCGGCACCAGCAGTTCCAGCAGGCTCTTGCAAATGGCAACAAAGAGAGAATAATGGAAGCCGGTGCGCTGATAAATAATTTATTGAGCTATCGAAATATCGTTGCTCAATACGAAAATATTATTAACAGCGATGATTTTAAACTGCGGGTCACCCACCACGACACTAAAATAAGCAATGTGCTCTTCGACAGCAATGATAATGGCTTATGCGTAATTGACCTTGATACAGTAATGCCGGGATATTTCATCAGCGATGTGGGAGACATGATGCGTACTTATCTTTCACCAGTTAGTGAAGAAGAGAAAGATTACAGTAAAATTGAGGTGAGAGACGATTTTTATAAAGCAGTAGTAACCGGTTACTATAATGAAATGAAAGATGTTTTAACTGAAACAGAAAAGCAATACTTTTTCTATTCCGGCACATTTATGATTTATATGCAGGCTCTCCGCTTTCTGACAGACTACTTAAATAACGACATTTATTACGGAGAAAAATATCCGGGCCACAATTTTGTAAGAGCGGGTAACCAGGCTGTATTACTGCAAAGACTCTTAGAAAAAAAACGACAGCTGGAAAATATTTTATAAACAGGCATGATGCAAAACAAAACCGTATTAGTTACAGGAGGAGCCGGATATATTGGATCCCATACCGTAGTTGAATTAATAGAAGATGGGTTTGAAGTGATCGTTATTGATGACCTTAGTAACTCTGAAGTATTTATACTGGAAAGAATAAAACAGATAACAAAAACAGCCCCATTATTTTATAAAAAAGATTTGTGCGGATACGAAGAAGTAAAAAAAATATTTTCTTCACACTCCATTGATGTTGTAATTCACTTTGCTGCTTTTAAGTCAGTTGGAGATTCTGTAAAAGAGCCTTTGAAATACTTTCAGAATAACCTGGTTTCTATGATGAATGTGCTCCGGGCGATGCAGGAAACCGGCGTTAAAAATTTGATTTTTTCTTCCTCGGCCACTGTATATGGTCAGCCTGAGCTCTTACCTGCCACAGAGCAAACACCTTTTCAAAAAGCCCTTTCTGCTTATGGCAGCACAAAACAAATTGGAGAGGAAATACTGGAAAAAATTTGTGCTTCCGGCAAAATCAATAATATTTCATTGCGGTATTTTAATCCCGTTGGTGCACATGCTTCTGCTTTGATTGGCGAATTACCCAAAGGAATCCCCAATAACCTGTTTCCGTATGTAATGCAAACAGCCAGCGGCAAACTGAAACAGCTTACTGTTTTTGGTAACGATTATGATACTCCCGATGGCAGTTGCCTCAGAGATTATATCCATGTAGTTGATTTGGCCAAAGCACATGTTCAGGCCTGCAAAAGGCTTTTAAAACAAGAGCAGGAAGATCACTTTGAAGTATTTAACCTGGGTACAGGAAAAGGCACATCTGTGCTGGAAATAATTTCTTCATTTGAAAAAGTTACAGGTCAAAAAATTAGTTATGTAATAGGAAAACGCCGTGAAGGTGATGCCACTGCCGTATATGCAGATGCAACAAAGGCTGACGAGGTACTGGGCTGGAAAGCAAAATTAAACCTCGATGAAATGATTGCCTCTTCGTGGGCATGGGAACAAAATCTGATGCTGAAGAAGTAACACACAATGCGGACTCGGCACGGGGGCAGCGGCAAGGTTCCACTTGCTTTTACAGGTATTATCATGCAAGTAGTTCAGCTTTTGCAGTACAGTCATCTTTGAATAATGGAGAGTCAGGCAGCTAACTCACAAACCCTGAGCCAGGACTACGCATAAGAAGGTTGTGTTGAACTGAACCCCGGAAAACAAGATTCCAGGCCTGTCTGTCCGGTAGGCAGGGGCAGTAAACTCTATCAGTTAGAAGATTGACAACTATTTAGCAGCCAGGCTCAAAAAAAAGCATTAGGGCACATACAGCTTATGCTTGATAGCATAAACAACTACTCCGATTGAGTTTTTCGAACCCGTTTTCTCCTGTATCTTCTCCCGGTGGCTTTCTACCGTCCGGATACTCAGGCCCAGTTTGGTTGCAATCTCTTTATTTGTGTACTGCTCACAGACTAATTTGATAATATCTGATTCCCGGCTCGTAAACCTGGCTGCAGGCTGCGGACGATTGGGGGTAAACCTGCTCTCAGCAATCAGCCTGCTCAGTTTCATACTGGTGGCCGAACAATAATACGTTCCTCCATCATGCACTGTTTTGGTAGCTAATAGCAGCTCGTTCTTATTGGTATTCTTAAGCAGGTAACCCTTTGCACCGGCCTCCAGCATTTCCACAACTAAATTATCATCATTAAACATGGTAAGGGCAATCACTTTTACTTCCGGGAACTGTGCCTTAATAATTTTACAGGCAGCTATGCCATCCATTTCCGGCATCATGATGTCAGAAATAACTACATCAGGCTGTACCCTTTCTGTAAGCTCTATCAGTTCCTTACCGTCATTGGCCTCTCCGATGAGTTCTAACTCCTCCTGGTTCTTCAAAAGCACTTTAAATCCATCCCTGAAAATAGCATGGTCGTCTGCTATTACGATCTTAATCGTTCTGTATTGATTAATCATCTGATCGGTATTTCAAAAAATAACACGGTACCCTTATCAGGCTCCGATTCTACATCCATTGTCCCGCCCATCATCGTAGTCCGGTTGCTCAGGCTGCGCATGCCGATACCCGGATACTTCCCCCTTTGTTCCGGTACATGAAAGCCCCTGCCGTTATCCCGGTACTGGATGGACAGTATCCCGTTTCTGAAGGTAAAACTGATATCCAGTTGCGTGGCCTTGGCATGTTTCATACAGTTATGGATACACTCCTGTACAATACGGTACAGGTGAATAGACTGTTCCTCAGTAAACGGAGGCAATTCAAAATAATCAAAGCGCATATGTATTCCGCTGGAGCCTTCAGCATTCGTAATGAAATCTTCGATAGCGGCAACCAGTCCTTTCCGCTGTAGCACACTTGGCATCAGGTTATTCGAAACCTCCCGCATCCTGGCTATCACCTCGTCTAACTGGGCACTCGCCTTCTTAAGTTCTTCCTGTTCTTCCGCATCGGACACATTCGCATTGTCCACCCGGAATTTAATTACTGATAATACGGGTCCCACATCATCATGAAGGTCAATGGCAATCCTGGCCCGTTCCCTTTCCATAGCCGAGATTTCCGCCAGGGCATTGGCTTTCTGCAATTCCATGTTTCTTCGCTGTTGCCTTATAACAGAAATGGCAAAATAGCCAATAATAATCCCAAGCACCACCACGGTGATAATCACAGCCATGTAAATTCTCGCTTCTTGGGCATCCATAATACTGCAGTAACAAACAACAAGTTTACAACTAAATTGATATACGTCATAATCCTGTACACTTCAATCCTGAATGACTTGCTCGAATTTAGTCCGTAAATCCAGAAAATCTCGATAAGAGACTTATACGTAAATAATAAAATAAAGGCAATTGAGATAAGGAATAATGGGTTCTTGATTAAACGGCTCTTCGAATGGATTATTAGCTGGTTTATTATATTAATGCTGAGCAGAACAGTGACTAAAGAGTAACCAATATTGTAATAAGAGCTGAACCGGTTAATGGAAAAAATCAGGAAATTGATTATACCCCAGGCCGCTGCATTTACTGCCAGCATGAATAACATGCTTCTCTTGCTCAGTATTAACCGGGTTCTGTAAAGGAATATTACAATAAGTGTAAACTCAACAAAACTGTAAATATTATCATTAATCGCATTTGAATAACCTGCTTCTATAACTATGGTATTAACAATCTCATTTAACAAACCTGCCCACATTAATATAATAAACGGGTGATAGGCCCGGTCAATCCTCCTGATTCTTACCAGGCCTATCACGGCAGCCAGGCCAATAAAATAGCTCAGAATTTCTGCAATCTTGTAATTCATCTTACAATTTACATCTTTACGGGTTAAGCGGCGATTCTGGTGGACAATCATCCGGGCATCTTCTCGATTGTTCTGCAATATCATCACCGGTATCAGGATCCTTCAACCCGGCCTCCTTGGGAAGTATATCTTCATTCTTTTCATTTACTGCAACAATGATCGCATGAACTTTTAATGATTCGTCCATACCATAATATATGCGCAGGGCTGCACATCCCGGTTTGGCAAGCAGTTTCTCAATGACATCCTTGTCAAAGGTCTCGCAAATACAGAGAATATTCTGACCCTTAAAGGCATCTGCAAGTATCTTCTCTTTCTCTTCTCGGTAAAGTGTGGTCATCGCCACAGCTTCTTCTAATGAAATAAATTGACTCATAATGGTTCGTTTAAATTGTGAATTAATGCAGGCAAGTTCATACTATTTCATTCACCGGGCAACCGTACTTACACGGATACAACTCAGTTGTTTTCATTTTTAGGAGCAATTTATTTCTTGATTTTCTGTCTCTCGGTTTTTCTGTTACGTTCATTTCACTTTCAGTAGAAATACGGGCAGCACCTCCCCGAATTTTCTATATGTTGACCCCTCATTTCAAAAATTGACCCATGATTCTGAAATTACTCTCCAATACCGGCCTGCAGCTCTGTTCTTATGAAGTACAATTACAGGCACCGCAGCAGTCTTTCTTTCATACTGTCATACAGGTGTCTGGTGCATTCGGCAGTATCCATATCACAAGAATTGACCTGCAGCATTGTACCATCTGGATGGCCGATTACAACGTTCAGGAACCCGTTACACTCCACGGATTCGCTTCTCAGCCTGTTTGCCGGCTCGGTTACTATATCCCCGCCTCCAATATTCCGCAGGAATCATTACCCCTTATTTCTGAACAGCAGGTTGAACTTTCCATCATCGACAACCAGGTCGTCAGCCTTCCTGCCTCTTATTCAAAAGCGCTTTTCATCCATTACCATAAAGACTACTTCGTGGCCGCTAACGGAAACATAAAAAATCTCTTCACCGGTAACAATATAAATGAAACTAAACAGCTGCCCCTCAATGCTGCCGTGCTTACAGTACTCAACCAGATCATCAATGCCTCTCCGGCAAGCCGCATAGTACACCTCTACCTCGAAGCCAAAGCAAAAGAACTGCTTACCCTCCTCCACGAAATCGAAAACCCGCCAGCCAGAATCTCCGCCCTGGGTGAAAAAGAAATTGCCATACTCCGGCGGGTGAGAGAAATCATTCTGGAAGACCTCTCCAGGCAATACACCATCTACGAATTGTCCAAACTCGCAGGCACCAATGCCTACACCCTCAAAAAAAACTTCAGGTCCTGGTTCGGCATCCACATACACCTCTTCCAGCACAATTGCCGTATGGAAAAAGCAAGCCAGCTATTGCTGACAACTAATATGTCTGTAAAGGAAATCGCTTACCATGTGGGATATAAAAATCTCTCCAATTTCTCCGAGCTCTTTAAAAAATACTACGGCTACCCGCCATCAAAAACTAGGGAATAGCAATAGCAGAAGCATAATAATAAAAGAAGGGCTGGTGGAAACCAGCCCCGTTTTTTAAACCTTATCCTATGAAAATTCTGAGCTAAATATACAAATTCTCCAAAAATCGCTTCCTCAAAAAACTTTCCCCCTACCGTATTTACACGGATACGGGCAATCAGTTCTTTCACCTACTTTAGCGCCATGCTTAATAAGCCTGTCGATTGTCACCATTAACCGTTGCCCTTTTCCAATGAAAAAGTTGTGAGCATCAACTCAGACTGGTGCGCCGGATTTTACGGCGCACTTTCTTTTTGTAACAGCATTTATATTTCGCAAGCGTAATTCTTTTCATCGCAAACGTAACACTCCCCTCATTCCCTCTTTACATCTTTATGCCGGTAATTATCCAGGCATAGCCGAACACCTGTAGAAAAAAGTAGGCACCATTATTCTTATCTAAGTTTTCACCGCTTTTGAAAACTAAAAGCGGTATTACAATCATGAAAAAAATCGCTATGGGAATCGCCGCATTCCTGCTTATCGTCACCGCCAGTGCCTTCACTTATCTCGCTGCCGGCACAGCCAAACCCACTTCAGGCGAACTCTACTGGTTCACCACATCCATGTCTTACGATGGCTTCCAGTCGCATGAAGATGAAGTGTCCGAAAGCGGATGCCCCGATGACGGCAGCCTCGTATGCCGCAAAGGATACAGGGAAGATCAGCTTATCAATCCGGCAAACCCTTCACTCGGTGTAAAATCCGCCGAAGTAAATTCCCCGGATGATATCATCTACCGTACCCAGTAACAGTAACACAACAGGAAGGGCTGCTCCGCAGCCCTTCCTTACAAACCCTCATACCTTACTCCTTCCTCCCTATACCTTACCCCCTCCCCCTTACTCCCTGCTCACCACCAGCACCTCCCGCCGCTGCTTCTTTCTCGCTAACCTCAGCCCTCCTTTCTCCAGCCCCTCCATCATCGCCGCCACATCATTATTCTCGGCAGACTCCCTGTTTAGCGAAACCGTAATCCGCTCCCCGTTTTTCAAACCATTCACAACAGCTATATCTGCGGCACTGCCATACAGCACGGCAAACAAATCATAAAATTCTTTAGCCGGGTAATTCCGGAAAACAATCTCCTCACTCTCTCCCCGGTTATAAAAATTTGTATAACTGCTGTCCTCCGTCTCCTGCATACTTCTCTTCCTCCTGCTTTGCAATACATAAACAGTCACTCTGCGGTACTCTCTCCGCACTTCAATACCAAAGTAGCGCTGCATATCCTCCTGCATATACCCGTACACCAGCCCCCGCTCCCGCTGCCCCGTCCGTACCTGGTAATTAAACTGCCCCCGCACACTGTCTCGGGCACCCCAGCGGATATAACCGGGCCGCTCAAACGAAGCAGGTTTCCCCTCACCCCAGGCTCTTGACAGCAACTGGTTTATCGTCCGGCAATTGCACGAAATACTGCTGTCCGTTATCCGGTTGCCAACCGAAACCATCGGTATGCAGTCCGTAATGGTTGAGTAATACTTCACATAACCCAGCCACCGCCCGTTCCCCTCTGCGATCAGGGGCACTTGCTGGTTAAAATCCTTCACACCCTCCTGCATCCGCAGTTCAGTATTACCCCCCGCAAGCTGCCGCAGCACAGTCACAATCTCCTTCGGCGCTCCGCCGCTGAAGTGTACCACCCTGCCTCCGGCATCAATCCAGGCATAGTAAGGAACAAACAAATGGGGAAACAACCCGTTCAGCAAACTGTCCCCGCTGATCATAGACACCGCCGGACGCTGTACCCGTTTCATACGGTTAAAAAAACGCCGGGTCGAATCGCCGCTTTCCTTATTCACTAATACTATTTGTACCGAATCCCCATATTCCCGCTGCACCGAATCAACATGCGGAAACGCCTTGATACACGATACACACCCCGTTCCCCAAAAATCCAGCAGCACCATCTTTCCCTTCTTAGCTTTGTCCGAAAACAATCGCTTCCCTGCACCATCTTCTATATACTTCCTCATACCCTCATCCAGCACATCCCCGCGGGTAAGTGGCTGCCCGCAGGCAACACCCGTCCATATCACCATACCGGCCGTCAATATAGTTTTTACCATATCAGTACCCCGGGTTTTGTATTAAAAAAGGATTTCGGTTTATCTCTGCCAGCGGCAGAGGAAACAGCACCGCCGTAGCCTGCCAGGCGGGTTTCAGTGGCGCAAGCACAGTGCCGGACATACCACTCCGTTTCAGGTCAAACCAGCGGTGTCCCCACTCTGCAAAAAACTCCACCCGCCGTTCCTGCCGCAGCGCATCTGAGTATTGCACCGCTGTCAGGTTTACGGGCAATGCCGTAAGTCCTGCCCGCTGCCGTATCACATTAATGTCTGCAACAGCTTCCGCTAGCCTGTCTTGTTGCAGCCTTGCCTCCGCCCGTATCAGGTACTGCTCCGCTAAGCGCAGCACAATATTAAACTCTGTCTTGGTTGTGCTGCTACGCACCTTGTATTTCGCAGGATAAGGATAGGGCTGCCCGCTTACTGTATTCGTCTTTACCCAGCTCACTTTTCGCTTGTCTCCGGCTTCAAAAGCACTGATTAAGCCCGGCTGCAATACAAATACCGGCCGCACCGTCGTACTGCTCGGAATAAAACTGGCACCTTCCGCAGTATTCGACGACGAACTCACCGGGTACAACTGCCAGATGGTCTCCGCCGACCCGCTCACGAATACATTATCTGTATTCGTCACCAGTAAATAACTCCCCGCACCAATCACCTCGCTGGCATATAACTCCGCACCCGCAGCATCACCGGTGTACAGCAGCACCCTTGATAACAAAGCACTCGCCGCATACCTGTTGGGCCGCACCTTATTGCCCGCAGCATACGCCACAGGCAGCCCCTCCCTCGCCGCCAGCAGGTCTTCTTTTATAAGTGCATAAATGCTTTCCTTGTTCGCTCTGGGTAACAGGCTGTTCGTACGGTAATCCGTACCCGTTATCAGGGGCACATCACCATAACTATTTACTAAATACAGGTAACAGAAGGCCCGGCAAAACCTCGCCTCCGCTGTCAGTTGCTTCTTAAATCCCGCTGTCAGCACCGCCGATTGTGCCACCGCCTCCAGTATGGCATTGGTATGATAAATAAACGCATAACCCCGGTTCCATAAATTGCCGCAGGTAAGGTTTGAGGCGGATAATGTGTTTGACGCAAAAGCATCCTGGTCGGTGTTGGAACTGGTGCGGTACAGCTCATCAGCAGCAAGGCCGCCCAGCACACTGTAAGCGCCATTGGCAAATACAAGGTTGCTGGCCGTCATCTGGCTGTACAATCCGTTTATCGCACTGGTCGCCGTCTCCTCATCCGCAAAAGCAGTCACCGTCACCACCTGGTCCTCAGGCAGCGCATCACTCACAAACTTCTTGCAGCCCGGCACCAGCATCAGCACTGCCGCAACAGGAACCAGTACCCGCATATATCTTGTCATTTTCATAATTGCAGTTTTAAAAGATGATTTGAATACCACCGGTAATCGTCCGCAGGGTGGGTGTCTTGTATAATAACTGTGTCTCCGGGTCACCGGCCTCATACCCTGTAATGGTAAACAGGTTCTGCATCTGGCAATACACCCTCAGTTCCCTGCCCTTGATCCGCTTCACAATCCGTTCCGGTACATGGTAGCTTACCGTCAGGTTCCGCAGCTTGAAATAACTGGCATCACCATACACACCGTCCGAACTCCCCATCAGCGAAAAAGCCTGCATCGCATCGTTATACGTGGTTCCTGCAGTGTACCGCTGCATCACAGCTCCCTCACCCGGCTTCGTCCAGCCTGCCGGTAACACCACAGGCATATTCAGCATCGTTCCCGGTGTGCTGATAGAAGCTAAATAAGTCTTGCCCCGCTGCTTCCGGTACTCACCAAAAAAATCAATACTCCACCGCCCGGCGGTAATCCGGTTGCCCCATCCTGCCAGCAGCCCCGGCGCAGCGCTGCCCGACACCTCATAATCTGCCGCCGTATAATTGCCGTCATGGTTCAGGTCGGCAAACGAAAACAGCCCCGTACTGTCATTGACACCCGTATAATGCAGCCCGTAAAAAACCCGACGCGGCCCCCCCCCCCCGAAAGGGGCACCATACGAAAACCCCGCCAGCCCCGGAAACCGTACCAGCCGGTTCCGCTGCAGCGTAAACACAAACTGGCTGCTCCAGCCAATTTTTTTGCTGTTGACAAATGCCGCATCAAGGGTAATCTCGGTTCCGCTGTTCTCCACTACGGCTGCTAAGTTTTGCAGCACCGACGAAAAACCTGTCGCCTGCGGCAGCGCATAGCTCACAAGCTGGTTACTGCTCCGGTTCACATAATAGCTCACACTGGCCTGCACACGGTTATTCAAAAAACCTAGCTCCAGCCCCGCTTCAAACTTCCGGTTGGCCTCCCACTGAAAATCCGGGTTGTACAGCCGCAACGGACGAATGCCCGGCTGCCCCTGGTACACCGCCGTACTGGTCCAGCTATCTAAATACTGGTAATTACCGATCTGGTCACTGCCCGTAACACCATAGCTCACACGCAGCTTGCCAAAACTGACAAATGGTACATGCCGCTGTATCCACCCCGCCTCCGAAAATATCCACCCCGCACCTACTGCGCCAAAATTGGCAAACTGCCGCCCCGGCCCAAATCGGCTGCTGCCATCCCTCCTGCCCGAAACATTCAGCAAATAACGCCGGGCATATTGCAGGCTCACCCTGCCAAAAAATGCACTGTAGCTGTACTGTGAATAACTGTTGCTGGCCCGGATGGTCGCCGCACCCTGCACCGACCCCAACAGCGCATCCGTGGTATAGCCGCTGGCATTGATCACACTGCCCCGGCTCTCATTACGCTGAAAACTCAGGCCTCCCTGCACCTGCACCTTCCACTTCCCCCATACAGCACCATACAGCACCTGTGGCTCAGCTAACAGGCTCAGCAGACGGCTCACACCAAAATCTGCATACCCCACCGGCGCATACAACGGGTTCTGGGCACTCTTCCGGTACTGCTTCTCCTCCTCCGTGCCAAAACTGTTATAGCCACCGCTCAATAGCAGCGTTATCCCATGCCCTGCCTTATAACTTACCTGCAGGTTGCCGGTAAAATTGTCCGAAACCGACCGGTACGTATTGTCAAGACCCGCCCACGGGTTGTCATACACACTGCCCTGCTCTTCCCACTTCAGCTTGCCCGTACTGTCCCATAACTCCGGCAGGTTTGGTGGCTGCTGCAATTGCCCCGCCATATCCAGCCCCGGCAGGTTGGTCACTGCCCGGCTAAGCAACCCCGTTAACGTCACCTGCAGCCGCTTGTCGGCACTCTCATGTTGCAGGCTTAGCCTCGCACCGCTGCGGCCTGTCCAGAAATCGGCCGGCAGCACCGACGATTCCCCCTGGTAATGTAGCCCCAGGCTGTACTGTATCGTCTTGCTCCTCCCCGTCACCGCCACCCGGTTATTCGTCTGGAATACTCGCCGCCCCAGCAGCAGACGTCCCCAGTCTGTATAGCGGGTCGTATCCCATAGCAGCAAATCAGGGGCGGTCAGCACCGTAGGTGCCACACCATCATTCGCAAAACCCTGCCGCCGCATCTGAAGGTATGCCGCCGTATTCAGCATTGCCGGCAGCCGCCCCGGCACACTCACCCCCTGGCTGCTCTCCGCTTCCACCCTCGTCTCCCCGCTGCCCGTACCCTTCTTGGTAGTAATAAGTATCACCCCGTTCGCACCACGGCTGCCATAGATCGCCGTCGCATCCGCATCCTTCAGCACCTCGATACTCGCTATATCACTTGGATTGATCAGGGATAGCGGACTGATCCCGCCGGGACTGCTCACCGAAAAAGGCGAACCATGTGCCGATGACAACTGGTTCGCATAACCGTTATTCGGCGCATAAGGTATCCCGTCAATAATAATCAGCGGGTCATTGCCCTGGCTGATGGAATTAGTCCCGCGGATGCGGATGCTGTATCCGCTGCCCGCAAGCCCGTTGCTCTGCGTCACCACCAGCCCGGGAACCCTGCCCTGCAGCGCACCAAGCGGGTTGCTCACCGCCTGCTGCCCGATTACCGCACCGCTCACTTTCGATATATTGCCCGTATTCAGCCGCCTCGTGGTGCTGCCATAAGCCATCACCACCGCCTCATCCAGCACCGTCACACGCCGCCTCAGGTTAATCAGCACCAGCCCCCGCTCATGCACCGGCTCCCTCACCGTCTCATACCCCACAGCACTCACCTCAAGCGTATCCGTAAGACGGACGCCGGTCAATACAAATTCGCCCCGGTTATCGGTCACAGCTCCCTTGTCGTTGCCTCTGTCATCCGGCCTGCCCGCCGTGGCAGCAGCCTGCCGCATATCTGTGCGAAGCACCACCGTTGCCCCCGCCACCGGCCTTCCCTCCTCATCCGCCACCTTGCCCTTGATTGTAATAGTCTGGCACATGCTCATAAAAGGGCATAGCATCGCCAGTATGAAATATTGCAGTTTCATTGTAGTTTGGTTTTAATTCTTTAATTAAGAAAATTCCATTTCCC